>NZ_JADZGI010000004.1 GCF_015865035.1 Novosphingobium aureum
TGATGCGCGGCGATCCGGACGAACGCAGCTTCTCGGTCATTTACCTCAGGCAAGGCCGCGTGATCGCGCTCGACTGCGTCAACATGGTCAAGGACTACGTCCAGGGCCGCAAGCTCGTCGAGGCGGGCGCCAAGCCCGACCGCGAGGCGCTTGCCGACAAGGACGTGCCGCTCAAGTCGCTGCTTTAAGCCTCGTACTGGCCCATCGGGCGGCCTCGGCGACGACCGGATCGGGATCGACGAGCAGTGGCTCGACTTGCTCCAGCAATGCGGATTCCCCGCTGTTTCCTGCGGCATAGAGGCAGTTGCGGATCATCCGGTCGCGCCCGATGCGCTTGATCGGGGAGCCGGAGAACAGCTTGCGAAAGCCCGCGTCGTCGAGCGTGAGCAGGTCCGCCAGCGCGGGTGCGGTGAGCTCCGCGCGCGGCAGGAACGGCTTCATGCGGTGCGCGGTCTCGGCGAACTTGTTCCAGGGGCAGGCCGCGAGGCAGTCGTCGCAGCCGTAGATGCGGTTGCCCAGTCCCTCGCGCAGGTCTTCAGGCACCGGTCCCTTGTGCTCGATGGTGAGGTAGCTGATGCAGCGGCGTGCATCGAGCTTGTAGGGCGCGGGGAAGGCATTTGTCGGGCAGGCGTCCTGACAGGCGCTGCACGAGCCGCAGCGATCGCGCGCGGGCCTTGCTACCGGCAGCTCTAGCGTCGTGTAGATTTCGCCCAGGAACAGCCACGAGCCGTGTTCGCGGCTCACCATGTTGGTATGCTTGCCCTGCCAGCCCAGCCCTGCTGCGGCGCCGAGCGGCTTTTCCATGACGGGCGCGGTATCGGTGAAGACCTTGACCCCGACCGGACCGCCGTTCCCGCTCCCGTCGGTGCCCAGACCGCGCCGCTCCCCTTCGGCGACGATCCAGCGTGCCAGGTGCTTGAGCGCCTTCTTGACGGTGTCGTGGTAGTCGGCGCCTTGCGCATAGACCGAAATGCGCCCGGTCGTACCAGCATCCGCGAGCGCGAGCGGATCGTGCGCGGGGGCATAGCTCATGCCCAGCGCGATGACCGATCGGCACTCCGGCCAGAGCCCTTGCGGCGAGCGGCGATGGTGCGCGCGCTCCTCCATCCAGCCCATCGATCCGTGCATGCCTGCGGCAAGCCATTCGTCGAGCCCTTTCGCACGCGCAGGATCTTCGCTTGCGCAGGCTATCCCGAACGCGCAGAACCCGAGTTCGCGGGCCTGCTCTTCGAGATCTTCGAGGAATTCGATTAGGTTGGTCTTAACCAAGGCTGCTCCAGACCTGACGGAAACGTCGAAGGCGTCGAGGGGTCGATGAACATTGCACTAGGAGATTGGTCGGTGTCGGGCAATCGCGCGCAGGACGCCGCAGCGCAAGGAACGCCTCTGGCGATCCATGCCAGCGGGCTGGTCAAGCGCTTCGACGGCGTCACCGCGGTCGAGGGCGTCGATCTCGCGGTTCCCGAAGGTTCGGTCTACGGCATTCTCGGTCCCAACGGCGCGGGCAAGACCACTACCTTGCGCATGCTGCTCGGCATCATCGAACCCGATGCGGGCGAACGCGTCGTGCTCGGCTCCGACCGGCCCCACGAGATTGCCCACGCCATCGGCTATCTTCCCGAGGAGCGCGGCCTCTACCCAGCGATGAAGGCGGTCGAGGCGATCGCCTTTCTCGGGGCACTGCGCGGCCTGCCGCTCAGGGAAGGGCGGCGACGCGGGCGCGAGTTGCTCGAGACGCATGGCCTGGGCCATGCCGCCGACCGGCAGATCCGGCAGCTTTCCAAGGGCATGGCCCAGCAGGTGCAGATCCTCGGCACACTCGTCCATCGGCCGCGCCTCGTCGTTTTCGATGAGCCCTTCAGCGGTCTCGACGCGCTCAACCAGGGGCGGCTCGAACGGATGATCCGGGGCCTCGCCGAGCAGGGCACCACGGTGATCTTCTCCACCCACGTCATCGCGCACGCCGAACGCCTTTGCGACGAAGTCGCGATCATCGCCGGGGGCAAGGTGCCCTTCGCGGGACCGGTCGATCTCGCGCGCGACCGCATCCCGGCGCAGGTCCGCCTCGAAACTCGTGAGCGCGATGGTGTCTGGCGCGCGGCCTTGCCCTGCGACGCGCGTCATGAGGGCAATTTCTGGTTCTTCCCCTTGCCCGAGACCGGGATCGAGCCGCTGCTGCGCGCGCTGATCGAGGGCGAGGCCGGCATTCTCTCGCTCTCGATCGAGCGCGCTGGCCTGCACGATGCCTTCGTCGCCATCGCGGGCGAGGCGGCGGCGCGTGCGCTCGAACAGGACAATCCGGTGGAGGCAGGCGCATGAGCGGACCATTACGCAAGGAAGAAGCGCATAGCGGGCGTCTTTCCGTGCTGAGTGCGGCATGGGTCATCGCCCGGCGCGATTTCATGGCGATCCTGTTCAGCCGCGCTTTCTTCTTCTTCCTGCTCGGCCCCTTGTTCCCGCTGATCGTCGGCGCTCTGGCGGGATCGGTCGGCCAGCGTGTCCAGCAGACTGCCCAGCTGCAGGAGATCGGCGTGGTCATGGACGCCGAAGCCACCGCTGCCGTCGTGCAGGCAGGCGCGCAGCTCAAGGAGCAGCTCGGCGATGCCGTGCCCGATATCGTCGCCGTTTCGGGTCTCGATGCCGATGAGCGTGCCAATCCTGAAAACCTGCTGACCGCTCACGAGACCGGTGTCGCGGCGATCCTGTCCGGTTCGCTCGATGCGCCCGTGCTCAGCGGCCCCGGGCGCGAGATCGAGGCCTGGCGAGGGGCTGTCGCCATGGCCGTGTCGCGCGCGCGCTCGGGCACGGCTTTCGTCCTGCCCGAGGTCGCGCTGGCCCCAACGGTCACCAGTGGCGCAGACGAGCTGCGCGGGCGGCTGCGCACCGCGCAAAGTGCGCAGATGCTGCTGTTCCTGTTGACGATGATGCTGGCTGGCATGGTCCTTTCCAACCTCGTCGAGGAAAAGGGCAACAAGATCATCGAGGTACTCGCCGCCGCGATCCCGATGGAATCGGTATTTCTGGGCAAGCTCTTCGCCATGCTCGGCGTATCGCTGGTCGGGATCGCCACCTGGGCGACGGTCATCGGCGGGGTCTTTGTGATCGGCGGTTCGGCCATGCCCAGCCTGACCGAACCTGCGGTGGGCTGGCCGATGCTGTTCGTTCTGGGCGTGGTCTATTTTTCGACCGCCTACCTGCTGCTGGGCTCGGTCTTCCTGGCCATCGGGTCGCTCGCCAGCACGGTGCGCGAGGTGCAGACACTGTCGATGCCGGTGACCATGGTGCAGCTGCTGGTGTTCTTCCTTGCCAGCTACGCCATGACTCAGCCGGGCAGCACGATCGAGATCGTCTCGCTGCTGTTTCCCTTCAGCGCGCCCTTCGCGATGCTCGCACGTGCTGCGCAGGACCCGGCGTTGCTGCCGCATCTCGCTGCCGTGCTGGGGCAGGGCGCATGGGTCGTGCTGCTGGTGCGGCTCGGTTCGGCACTGTTTCGAAAGCGCGTGATGAAGTCAGGCGGCGCCGGTGCGCGAAAAGGGCGTGGCGGTGGGATCGGCCGGTTGTTCAGGCGAAAGGCAGCATCGCAGGCCTAGGCTCAGGAGGCGGGTGCTTCCTCGAGAGAAGCTGGGACCCGCGCCAAGGGAGACTCACCATGCCTGAGAAAACGCGTATGCTGCAGGCCGGCGCAGCGCTCGATCGCCGCGCGGCGCTGGTCTGGCTCGGCACCGGCGCGGCGAGCCTTGCACTCACCGCCTGCGGTGCCGGCGATGCCGAGGCGCGCAGCTTCCCCGTCCATTACAGCGAGGCGGAATGGAAGCGCCGCCTGACCCCGGCCCAGTTCCGCATCCTGCGCAAGGCAGGGACCGAGAGGCCCTATTCCTCCCCGCTCAACGACGAGCACCGCGCGGGCACGTTCGTCTGCGCAGCGGATGGCCACCCACTGTTCTCCTCACGCACGAAGTACGAAAGCGGCACTGGCTGGCCCAGCTTCTGGAAACCACTGCCCGGTGCAGTCGGCACCTCCACCGACCATGCCCTCGGCATGGCACGCACCGAGGTGCACTGCGCGCGCTGCGGCGGACACCTGGGCCATGTCTTCGGTGACGGACCGAAGCCGACCGGCAAGCGTTATTGTATGAACGGTGCTGCGATGAAGTTCCGCCCCGATTAGGGCAGGATCCTGGGCAGGGCGGAGCCTCGAGCTACTTTCCCGCCTCGGTCAGCGGGGTGTCGCCGCGCACTGCGTCGCGCCTTCCCTGCGTGCGCTGCCGCGCCGCTCGGTTGCCAAGCAGTGCGAGAATGCGATCGGTTGGCGGCACGAAGAGCCATGGCGCAAATCGGTCGCTGACCATGCGGATCGCAACCGGTACAAGCGCGCCCACCAGCGTGGTGAGAGGGACGGCGGCGACATGCGGGATCGGCAGTCTGGCGATGATCGCGAGGAAATGCGCAACCGCGGCGAAGTGGATCACGAAGATCTCGAGCGAATGTCGGCCGAGGAACTCGAAGAAGGCCTCCACCGGCTTTACGGTGGCGGCAATGATCGCGGCGAATGCCAGGCCCGCCGTTGCGCCGGCGACCGAAACACCGGGTATGAAGTCGAGGCGGTAGCTGATCGCGGCCAGAATCGCGCCTGCGGCAAAGACCGGGTACTTGTAGTGCCCCAGATGCGGGATGAAGCTGCGCCCGAACCAGAACGTGGCAAGGAAGAACACGGCATTGCGCGGCATGCGCGCCTGGATCGGGGTTATCCACTCGGGCGTGGTCGCATCGAAGCTGAACAGCAGCGCGAGAACCGCGAAGAAGCACAAGGCAAGCGCGCGGGCCGGGCCCGCGACCTTGCCGAAGATGCGATAGGCAAGCAGGGCCCAGATGAACCACAAGTGCAATTCGGGCGACCACCAGGCCGTAAGCAGGTAACTGGGAGACTTCGACTGGACGAGGGTGTAGATCGCCGTCCACAGCGCATAGAGCCAGATCAGGGGAAACAAGCGCTTGAGGAAGTACTTGGACCAGGTTTCGCTGATCGAATGGGCTGCGACATAGCCGGAGACCGCGAAGAACAGGGGCATCCGGATCGAAAGCAGCGGGTCATTGATCGAGAAGTAGAAATTCTCCGGCGTGAATTGCGCGTACTTGGACAGCAGCAGGACATGCCAGAAGACGACCAGCAGGATGGATATGCCCTTGGCGGTATCCAGCCATTTGAGTCGTCCCTTGGGAATTTCTACCATGCCGGGTCTCGATCGATGCTTGGGGGAAGGCTGAATGCTAAGTTCGGCCCTTCGCATGTGCAAGATGTAATGATCGAGCGCGCTGCGTTACTTGGGACAAGGTGTGCGGCTTGCGGGCCTGACTGAGAAAAGATCGCCTTTTCAGGCTCTAGCCCAGGCTTCGAGAGCTTTCGCTCGGGGGCTTCTGACCGAAATGTGCTGGTACGGGCGGCGGGACTCGAACCCGCACGATCAAGGATCAGGGGATTTTAAGTCCCCGGCGTCTACCATTCCGCCACGCCCGCATGTGCACTTGCTGGGCGCGATCTGGCAGATCGCGCGGGCTCGGGCAACGCAATTGCACGATGCTCTCGCGCTTTTCGCCGGATTGGCGTCCAGAACTGGCTGCGTTCAGATGAGGCGCCCGGAATGCGCGTGGCAGACCGGGCGAAAGCAGCGCGGAAGGCCTTGATTGCCGCGAAGGGGCGGAAGCTCAGCTTACGTTGAGCCTCGCGCGCATTTCCTTGCCCGGCTTGAAGTAGGGCACGCGCTTTTCGGGGACCTCGACGCTTTCGCCGGTGCGCGGATTGCGACCGACACGACCGTCGCGATGACGGGTCGAGAACGCGCCGAAACCGCGCAGTTCGACCCGGCCTCCATCGGCGAGGCGCTGGGCTATCTCGTCGAAGAATGTATCCACCGCGCTTTCGACGTCTTCGGTGCGCAGCTCGGGATTTTCCTTGGCAAGGGCCTGGAGAAGTTCAGATCGGATCATGGCGGTCACGTATCCTCGTTCAAGGGCGAAAAAAATCGCCGATCCCACATCGAATCATAAAATTGCGCGACCAATCGCATCTAGTTAAACGGAAAATGCCATTTTGCGGGCTCTCGCGCAATGCCTAAGGCCCCGATCGCGGTTTCTTTCGCGATTCCGGGCGCGACGACCCGGACTGTCCACGCGATGGGCCGCGCGGCCCCTTCACAACCCGCGTTTTGGCGCTAGGCTCGCGCCATCATTCCGCCTGCCGGAAGCGCCGTGACCGGCGCGACTGCGGTTTGCAGGCGAGACATTACGCTATCAAGACTAAGGGAATTGCGGGGTCGATGGCTACATCATTTGCCGAAAGCGGGGATGCCCGTGGCACTATCCTGGGGCATCCGAAAGGACTTTTCGTCCTCTTCTTCGCCGAAATGTGGGAGCGCTTCTCCTACTACGGCATGCGGGCGCTGCTGATCTTCTACCTGACCAAGCACTGGCTCTTCTCCGACGGCGAAGCCGGCGTCATCTACGGTGCATATACCGCACTGGTCTACATTACCCCGGTGCTCGGCGGCTATCTTGCCGACCGCTATCTCGGACAACGCAAGGCGGTGCTGTTCGGCGCCGTCGTACTGACCTTCGGCCACTTCCTGATGGGCTTCGAGGGTACCGGCGGGCAGGATGCGGCCAGCCTCAACGTGTTCTGGCTGGCGCTCGCGTTCATCATCGTGGGCTCGGGCTTCCTCAAGGCGAACATCTCGGTGATCGTGGGGCAGCTTTACACCCGCACCGATGCGCGCCGCGATCCGGCCTACACCATCTTCTACATGGGCATTAACCTCGGCGCCTTCCTCGGCTCGCTGCTCTGCGGCTACCTGGGCGAGACCTATGGCTGGTCCTACGGTTTCGGCGCGGCGGGCGTGGGCATGCTGCTCGGCCTCGTGGTCTTCATGTGGGGCAAGCCGCTGCTCATGGGCCGCGGCGAGGCACCGATCGCGCTTTCGAAGGGGCTCGAGTGGGGGCTTTACGGCGTCGGCCTGCTGGCAGTGCTGCTGTGCTGGTGGCTGGTCCAGAACCAGGCCGTGGTCGGCACTCTGCTCGGCATCTTCGGTGCGATCCTGGTGCTCGGCGTGATCGGCTACTCGGTGGTCAAGCTCCCGCGCGAGGACCGCGACCGCATCTTCGCCGCGCTGTTCCTGATCTTCGTCTCGATCGTGTTCTGGGCGCTGTTCGAGCAGGCGGGCAACTCGCTCTCGCTGTTCACCGACCGCGAAGTCGATCGCGTGATGTTCGGCTGGGAGGCTCCCGCCTCGATGTTCCAGTCGCTCAACGCTGCCTACATTTTCCTGCTCGCGCCGTTCTTCGCCGGGCTGTGGACGATGCTGGGCAGGCGCGGGATGGAGCCGTCGACCCCGTTCAAGTTCGGTCTTGGCGTGGTCCAGGTCGGCCTCGGCTTCCTCGTGCTGGTTGCCGGTGCCAATGCTGCGGGCATGGACAATGCCGTGCCGGTTGCGTTCATCTTCCTGATCTACCTGCTGCACACCACCGGCGAACTGTGCCTTTCGCCGGTCGGGCTCTCGGCGATGAACCGTCTCTCGCCCGCGCACATGGCTTCGCTGATCATGGGCACCTGGTTCTTCGCTTCGGCGACCGGCAACTTCGCCGCGGGTCTTATCTCGCAGGCCGCCGGCGGTGAGGGGCTCGAAGGCGGCGAGGCCGGCAAGGAGCTGGTGCTCGGCGTCTACTCGACGGTGGGCTGGTACGGCGTCGGCATCGGCATTGCCGTGCTCGCGCTCAGCCCGGTGGTGAAGCGCTTCATGCACCTCGACACCTTGCAGGACGACAATGTCTCCGACGATCTCGCGGGATCGCCGGAAGCCGGGATGGAGGCGCTTGAGGGCGGCGTCCACCCGGACCTCAAGAACAACTGACGCTACCGACCCGGCCCGCTCCAGATCGAGCGGGCCGGTTCATTTCAACAGGGGAATACGCGATGAGGGGTAAACCGCGCTTCGGGCGATTGGCGAGCGTTGTCGCGCTCGGTCTCGCGCTCGCGACTGCACCGGCAGCTCATGCCAAGAAGAAGGATGGCGACGAGGCGGTCAGCTTCGACAAGGATCCTTATCCCAGCACCTACAAGGCCTACCCGGGTCGCCCCACCGCCCTGGTGGGCGCCACTGTCTACGACGGTCGCGGCAAGCGCATCGACAATGGCACAGTGCTCTTTTCGGGCGGCAAGGTCGTCGCCGTCGGCGGCGCTGATCTCGCCATCCCGGCCGACTACGACCGCATCGACGGCACCGGCAAGTTCGTCACGCCCGGCGTGGTCGATGCCCACTCGCACCTTGGCGACTATGCCTCGCCCGGTGTCGACGCCAGTTCGGACGGCAACGAGGCTACCAGCCCGACCACGCCTGACGTCTGGGCCGAACACTCGGTCTGGCCGCAGGACCCCGGCTTCAGCCGTGCGCTGACCAATGGCGGGGTCACCTCGCTGCTGATCCTGCCCGGTTCGGCGAACCTGATGGGCGGACGCTCGGTCATGCTCAAGAACGTGCCTGCGATCACCGTCCAGCAGATGAAGTTTCCCGGTGCGCCCTATTCGCTCAAGATGGCCTGCGGCGAGAACCCCAAGCGTGTCTACGGCTCGCGCGGGATGAAGCCCTCGACGCGCATGGGCAACTTCGCGGTCAACCGCCAGACCTGGATCGATGCCAAGGCCTACATGGAGGGCGACCATTCCGAGCGCGATCTCGGCAACGAGACGCTCGAGGGTGTGCTCAAGGGCGAGATCCTCGTCCAGAACCACTGCTACCGCGCCGAGGAAATGGCGCTCGTGCTCGATATGGCCAGGGAAGCGGGCTACAAGGTCACCACTTTCCACCACGCGGTCGAGAGCTACAAGGTTGCCGACATGCTGCGCGAGGCGGACGTGTGCTCGGCGGTCTGGGCAGACTGGTACGGCTTCAAGATGGAAGCCTACGACGGTATCCCCGAGAATGCGGCGCTGATCGCCAATGCCGGGGCCTGCGTGGTGATCCACTCGGACGACCAGAACGGCATCCAGCGGCTCAACCAGGCCGCCGCCAAGGCGCAGGCGGCCGGCAGGCGCATGGGCATCGACATTCCCGACGCACAGGTCATCAGCTGGTTTACCTACAATGCGGCCAAGGCCTCGGGTGTGGCCGACAAGACCGGCAGCCTCGAGGAAGGCAAGATGGCCGACGTGGTCTTGTGGAACGGCGATCCGCTCTCGGTCTATTCCCGGCCCGAGAAGGTCTGGGTCGATGGCGCGATGCTGTTCGACGCCGACAATCCCAAGCTTCGCCCGGTCAGCGATTTCGAGCTGGGCCAGCCCGGTGAAGGAGACGTGAAATGAAGCGCATTCTCGCACTCACCGCAGCGCTTGGAGCGCTTGCCTGCCCGCTTGCGGCTTCGGCACAGAACATCGCCATCACTAACGCGACGCTCGCCAAGGGCGACGGCAGCGAACCTGTCGAGGGCGCGAGTGTCGTCGTCCAGAACGGCAAGGTCGTGGCCGCCGGTGTCGGCATCGCCCTTCCCGCCGGGATCGAGACTGTCGATGGCACCGGCAAGTGGGTGACGCCCGGACTTTACTCCGCGCTGACCGATCTTGGTCTGTGGGACGTCCAGGCGGTCGGTGACAGCAACGACACCGCCGCTGACGAGAGCCCGTTCAACGCCAGTCTCGACGTCGTACCTGCGCTCAACCCGAGCAGCCAACACATCGCGGTCAGCCGCGAGGGCGGGGTCACGCGCGCCAGCGTCACGCCCCATCCGGGCAATTCGATCTTTTCAGGCCAGGGGGCGCTGATCGATTTGGGCGCGGATGCCGCGATCGTCGACAACGCCCGCGCCTTCCAGTTCGTGGTGCTGGGCGAGACCGGGGCACGCCTTGCAGGCGGCAGCCGCGTTGCCTCGCAGGTCGTGCTGCGCAATGCACTGCGCGAGGCGAAGGCACTGGTCGGCACGCCCGCCGGCGCCGAGCGTGCGTCCGACGCGATGCTTACCCACGCTGACGCGGCCGCGCTGGGTCCGGTGGTCAAGGGCGAGCAGCCGCTTTACGTGATGGCCGAGCGCGCCTCCGACATCCGCGCCGTGCTTGCGCTCAAGAGCGAATTCCCGGCGCTCAAGCTGGTCTTGGTCGGTGCGACCGAGGGCTGGCTGGTGGCTCCCGAAATCGCCGCTTCGGGCGTACCGGTGATCACCGCGCCGATGCGCGACCTGCCCGAGCAGTTCGAGGTGCTGGGCTCGACCCAGTCGAACATCGGGCGCATGGTCCAGGCTGGCGTGAAGGTCGCGATCGGCATGTTCGCGGGCGACAACCAGCCGCGCTGGGCCACCGAGCAGGCGGGTAACATGGTCGCGCTCACCAGGATGCCGGGCGCCACCGGGCTGACCTGGGCACAGGCCTTCGCCGCGATCACTTCCATCCCCGCCGAGATCAGCGGCATGGGTGGCAAGGACGGCGGCAAGACCGAAGGCGTGCTTGCACCCGGCGCGGTGGGCGATGTGGTCCTGTGGGACGGCGATCCGCTCGAGCTGTCCTCGGCGCCGGTCTCGGTGTGGATCGACGGGGTCAAGCAGCCCTTCGACAGCCATCAGGCACGCCTGCGCGAGCGCTACCAGAACCTCGACAGGACTTACATGCCCAAGGCCTACGACTGGTAGGAGAGGGCACAATCGCGATCCGCATGCGTTGAATTTCCCAGATGGCTACGGCGAACCACCCGAGGGGGCGAGCCATGCGACAGGGGAATGTGACATGCGGATCGCGATCGTTACCGGAGGTGCCCAGGGCATCGGCAAGGGCGTCGTCCATCATCTGCTCGGGCAGGGCTGGCGGGTGGCGGCCTTCGATCGCGATATCGAAGCGCTCGACGAACTGGCAGCCGAGCTGGACAGCGAGGCGCTGCTGGCGTGTTCCTGCGATGTCTCCGAAGAAGATTCCGTCGCCGCCGCGCTTGAGAAGGTCCGCGCCTGGACAAGCGAGGCGCACGACCACGTCGGTATCGACCTGCTCGTCTCGAATGCGGGGCTTGCCGATCCCGATTGCGGTCCGATCGAGGACCTCTCGCTCGCGGAATGGCGCAAGTGGCAGGACAGCCACGTCACCGGTGCTTTTCTGACCGTTCGCGGCTGTGTCCCCGGTCTGCGCCGCCGCAAGGGCGCAATCGTGCTGATGGCCTCGACCCGCGCGCACCAGTCCGAGCCGCACACCGAGGCTTACGCTGCGGCCAAGGGCGCGCTATGCGCGATGACCCATGCGCTCGCGGTCAGCCTCGGTCCCGACATTCGCGTCAACGCGGTGCTTCCGGGCTGGATCGAGACGCGCGACTGGCAGAAGTCATCGCAGCGCGAGGTCGCCGAGCACCGCCGGATCGACCGTGAACAGCATCCGGTGGGCCGGGTTGGCGCGCCGCAGGACATTGCCGCGACGGTTGAGTTCCTCGCCAGCGAGGGCGCGGGCTTCATCACCGGGCAGCAGTTCGTCGTCGATGGCGGGATGAGCCGCAAGATGATCTACGCCGACTGAGCGTGCCGTTCGGGACTGAGCCTAGAGACCGTAGCTTCGCAGCCATCGCAGGGTGAATGTCTGCGCGCTCTCTCCATATTGCAGCTGATGCCCCTCGTGCGCAAAGCTCTTGAAGGTGCCGTCCCGGGCGGCTTCGGCCAGCCTGCGGCCTTGACCATGCGGGATCACCGCATCGTTCCCGGCATGGAGCACGAGCACCGGCGCGGCTAGCATGCCGATGGTAGCCAGACTGTCGTAACGGTCGTGGACGAAACGGCGCACGGGCAGCCAGGGAAAGGCTGCCGCAGCCGCATCCGGCAGGCTGGTGAAGGGCGAGACGAGCACCAGCGCTGCGGGCGGCCCACCCGCTTGCGACCAGCGCGAGGCCAGTGCCGTCGCGACGCCGGTACCGAGCGAGGCGCCCATGATCACTGTGCCTTGATGTGCGATCCCCTGCCGGGCGAGGAAGCGTGCAGCAGCATCGGCATCACGGGTCAGGCCGGCTTCGTCGGGTGCTCCGGGGTTGCCGCCATAGCCGCGATAGTCGGCAAGCAGAACGCCGTAGCCGCTGCGTGCGAAGGCATCGGTAGCCATGGCTGCACCGGCCAGCGTGTCGCCGTTGCCGTGAAAGAAGATGATGGACGGGCGCTCCTCGCGCGGCGGCGTCCAGGCCGCGCGAAGCTGCAATCCGTCATCGGTCTCGAGGCGGACCTCGGCAAAGCCCTGAGGTATGGCCACGCTCTCGGCGGGTGCCGGATAGATCAGCGCGCGCTGTCCGAAATAGAGCGCGGCGAACAGGCCGACCACAAGCGCGATCGGCACGCAGACCAGCACCGCGAAGAGAATGCTCAGCAGCCTTCTGCGTGGGGGCACGGTGCCGGTCTGAGTCTCAGGCCCGTGCTTCCTTCACGCCCGTGCTGTTGTGGCGCAGCGCCGAGAGCACGGTGTCGACGATCTGGGGCGCGTTGAGCCCGGCTTCGTCGTACTGCTTCTCGGGCTTGTCCTGATCCTGGAACACGTCGGGCAGGCGCATGGTGCGGATCTTGAGGCCCGCATCGGTGAGCCCCTCGTCGCTGGCCATGGTCAGGACGTGTGCGCCCAGACCGCCGATCGAGCCTTCCTCGATCGTCACCACGACCTCGTGGCTGAGCATGAGGCGGCGGATCAGGTCGGTGTCGAGCGGCTTGGCGAAGCGCAGGTCGGCGACGGTGGTGGTCAGCCCCTTGGCTTCCAGCTCGTCGGCGGCCTTGAGCGATTCGCCAAGGCGCGTACCGATCGAAAGCAGCGCGACCTTGCCCGCGCTCTTGTCGCTGCCGCGCACGATCCGCCCCTTGCCGATCTCGAGGCGCTGCGGGGTCTCAGGCAGGGCGACGCCGGTGCCGTTGCCGCGCGGATAGCGGAACGCGATCGGACCGCTGTCGTGCAGCGCGGCGGTGTGGGTCATGTGGACCAGCTCCGCCTCGTCGGCGGCGGCCATGACCACCATGTTGGGCAGCGTCGCGAGATAGGTCACGTCGAACGAACCGGCGTGCGTCGCCCCGTCGGCCCCGACGAGGCCCGCGCGGTCGATCGCGAAGCGGACCGGAAGGTTCTGGATGGCGACGTCGTGCACGACCTGGTCGAAAGCGCGCTGCAGGAAGGTCGAGTAGATCGCGCAGAACGGGCGCATCCCCTGCGCGGCGAGGCCCGCCGCGAAAGTGACGGCATGCTGCTCGGCAATGCCGACGTCGAAGCTGCGGTCGGGGAAGGCGCTGGCGAACTTGTCGAGGCCGGTACCCGAAGGCATGGCTGCGGTGATCGCGCAGATCGTGTCGTCGTGTTCGGCCTCGGCGATCAGCGCCTTGGCGAAGACTCCGGTGTAGCTTGGCGGACCGGCAGGCGCCTTGGTCTGCTCGCCGGTGACGACGTTGAACTTCTGTACGCCGTGGTACTTGTCGGCGGCCTTCTCGGCGAACTCGTAGCCCTTGCCCTTCTGCGTCACCACATGGATCAGGATCGGGCCTTCGGCTGCGTCGCGCACGTTCTCGAGCACGGGAACGAGCGTGTCGAGGTCGTGGCCGTCGAGCGGGCCGACGTAGTAGAAGCCCAATTCCTCGAACAGGGTGCCGCCCATCGCCATGCCACGGGCGAATTCGTCGGTCTTGCGCGCGGCGACCTGGAGCTGGCGCGGCAGCTTGCGCGCGAAGCGGCGCGCGAGTTCGCGCAGGCCGAGGAACTTGCCCGAGGAAACCAGCCGCGCGAGGTAGGACGAGAGCCCGCCGACCGGCGGTGCGATCGACATGTCGTTGTCGTTGAGGATCACGATCAGGCGGTTGCCTGCGGCCTCGGCGTTGTTCATCGCCTCGTAGGCCATGCCGGCGCTCATCGCGCCGTCGCCGATCACCGCGATGCCGCGGCCCGGGACTCCCTTGATCTTGTTGGCCATCGCGAAACCAAGCGCGGCCGAGATCGAGGTCGAGCTATGTGCGGTGCCGAAGGGATCGTACTCGCTCTCGGAACGCTTGGTGAAGCCTGAAAGCCCGCCGCCCTGGCGAAGCGTGCGCATGCGCTCGCGTCGGCCGGTGAGGATCTTGTGCGGATAGGCCTGGTGGCCCACGTCCCAGATCAGACGGTCTTCGGGCGTGTTGAAGACGTAGTGGATTGCGACGGTGAGTTCGACCACGCCGAGGCCCGAGCCCAGGTGTCCGCCGGTCTCGCCGACGGTAGATATGGTCTCGGCGCGCAGCTCCGCGGCCAGCTGCTGCAGCTGGTCGGCCTTGAGTTGGCGCAGGTCGTCGGGGGTGGTGACGGTGTCGAGTAGCGGGGTGGCCGGTTCGGCATTCATTCCATGGGCCTTACACAGTTACGACGAACATGTCGATCAAACGCGCGCATCGATTAAGCGTGCTTTTCCAACAACCCCAAGAGCGGTGAGTAGTGCCCAAGAAGACGGAGTCGCCGCTTCGCCTTGCGGTGTTTTGCAAGTGCATCCGAGGGAGCTGGCGCGCTGTCAGCTGCAGGCCGCGCAGGTACCGCGCAGCTCGACCACCGGGCGCACGTCGGCAAAGCCGGAATCGCGTGCGGCCTGGACCAGCGCACCGGTCAGGGCGTCGTCGTCGATATGCACGACCTGCCCGCACGAATCGCAGATCAGGAAAATGCAGTCGTGACGGCAGCCGGGATGGCTGTTGGCGATATAGGCATTGGCGCTCTCGACCCGGCGCGCGAGGTTGGTGCGCACGAACAGATCGAGGATGCGATAGACCGAGTTGGGAGCGACGCGCTTGCCGCGCATGGCGGAAACGGCCTCGGCGAGGTCATAGGCGGAGCCGGGCGACTTGCGGTCGGCAAGCGCTTGGAACACGTCCGCGCGCATCTCGGTCCATTGCTCGCCGGCTTCGGTGAGAACCGCCCGCGCGGCGGTAACGAGATGATCGCCGGACAGGTCCTGATGGCCATGCCGGGCTTCTTCGTGCTGATGACAATCTGTGCCCATGGTCACCATATGGGCGATGCCAGGGCGCGACGCAACGTCAGGCCGCAGGGGGGGCTGACGCCGTTTGGCGGGCCCAGCGCCCGCCGGCGGCTAACTCAGCGGGTGCTAGCGGCTTCTGCCGGGGGAACCACGCTGCTGGCGAGCGAACCGGGCGCATCGGCGGCCATCACGCCGAATACCAGCACCGCACCGCCGGCAAAGCCGAGGGCGAAGAAGCGGGCGAATTCGGTTTTCAGGTGGCGCAGCATGGCAGATCCGGTCAGTTGTTGGGTCACTGGCAGGCGTTCTGGACGCACTGCCGTTCGACTTGTGTGAGCCCCTTTGCCGCAAATTTGCTTAGCGTCGAGTGAACATTCCCGTTCTTGGCGGGGTGTCTCGACGGGGCGTTGTGCTGTTGCGGTGAACTGCAGTTCACCGCTGGAACGAATGTCACGCGAAGGCGTGTTTTGCTAATCTTGCGAAGGGGATAGCCGAGCTGCTTGCGGCCCGGTCGGGCGTCATGCGGGAGGCTGCCAGCCGCCGATCGCGGCACTGGCGAGCGAGGCCAGCGCCAGAACCAGTATCGGCAGGGCGGCACATGCGAACGGCAGCGCCAGCGCTGCGATCCACTTCGTGCGCCGCCCGAGGCGACCCAGCCGCAGCAGGATCGCCGAGGCGAGGAACCCGCCGAGAAAGCCGAGACTGACCAGCGGGCCGAACCAGGGAAGCGGCATCTTCGCGGCGTTCCCTCGTCCGATCAGTGGCGGAAGTGGCGCATGCCGGTGAAGACCATGGCGAGGCCTGCCTCGTTGGCCGCGGCAATGACCTCGTCGTCACGAATCGAGCCGCCCGGCTGGATGATCGCGGTGGCACCGGCTTCGGCTGCGGCGAGAAGGCCGTCAGCGAAGGGGAAGAAGGCGTCCGAGGCAACCGCGCTGCCGACGGTGCGCGACTTGTCCCAGCCGAACTTCTCGGCGGCCTCGGTGGCCTTCATTGCGGCGATGCGGCTCGAGTCGCGACGGTTCATCTGGCCCGCGCCGATACCGGCAGTGACGCCGTCCTTGGCATAGACGATGGCGTTCGACTTGACGTGGCGCGCCACGGTCCAGGCGAAGAGGCAGTCGCGGATCTCGGCATCGCTGGGCGCGCGCTCGGTGACGACCTTGAGATCGTCGAAGCCGATCGCGCCATTGTCGCGGCCCTGTACCAGCAGACCGCCGGTGATGGGCTTGACGTTGAGCCCGCCGCGGCGCGGATCGGGCAGGTCGCCGGTAAGCAGCAGGCGCAGGTTCTTCTTCTTGGCGAAGAAGGCGCGCGCGTCCTCGTCGGCGTCGGGGGCGACGACGACTTCGGTGAAGATCTTGCAGATCGCCTCGGCGGTGGGCCCGTCGAGGGTCTGGTTCACGGCGACGATGCCGCCGAAGGCCGAAACGTCGTCGCAGGCCAGCGCGCCTTCCCAGGCATCGAGCAGGCTGTCGGCCTGCGCGACGCCGCAGGGGTTGGCGTGCTTGACGATGACTACCGAGGGCTTCTGGCCCTTGAACTCCGCAGCGAGCTCGAAGGCGGCGTCGGCGTCGTTATAGTTGTTGTAGGACAGTTCCTTGCCCTGGATCTGCTCGGCCTGCGCCAGACCCTTGGTGAAGGGGCCGACGGGCGTGTAGAGCGCGGCCTTCTGGTGCGGGTTCTCGCCATAGCGCAGCGGGGTGGCGATGCGGCCGTTGACCGAGAGCATCTCGGGGAACTCGAGGCCTTGGTCGGCGAAGGCGAACCACTGCGAGATCATCGAATCGTAAGCCGCGGTCTGCGCGAAGGCGCGCGCGGCCATCAGCTTGCGAAAGCCCAGCGTGGTGCAGCCGTCGGTCGCCTCGAGCTCGACCATGAGGCCCTCGTAGTCCTTGGGGTCGGTGACGATGGTGACATAGGCGTGGTTCTTGGCTGCCGAGCGCACCATCGAGGGACCGCCGATGTCGATGTTCTCGATGATCGTGTCGCGGTCCGCGCCCTTGGCGACGGTCGCCTCGAACGGGTAGAGGTTGACGACAACGAGGTCGATCGCGCCGATCTCGTGCTCGGCCATCGCGGCGGCATGCTCGGGGTTGTCGCGCACGGCGAGCAGGCCGCCGTGGACCTTGGGGTGCAGCGTCTTGACGCGTCCGTCCATCATCTCGGGGAAATCGGTGATCTCCGAGATGTCCTTCACGGTCAGGCCAGCGTCGCGCAGCGCCTTGGCGGTGCCGCCGGTCGAGACCAGCTCGACGCCGCGATCAGCGAGAACCTTGCCGAGTTCGGCGAGGCCGGTCTTGTCGGAGACCGAAAGCAGGGCACGGCGGATCTGGACGGTATCGGTCATCTTGTGGGCTTTCCTCGGGCGCAGGAGCGGTGTTCCTATGCGCGCGCCCATAGGGTGGGCAAGCCGAGGGGGCAAGGGCGCGGTGCCGGAAAAACGTCACTTTTGCGCCAGTCGGACAGGCCTTGCGGCGAAGCCGTGATCGCGCGGCCCGCGCGATCAGCCCATCTTCTTGAGAAGCCAGCCGAAGTTTCCGCCCCCGCGCGAGACCATGCCCTGGATGACGAGCTGCTGCGTCGCGACCGGGCGGCCCTGGCCGTCGACCCACAGCGAATCCTCGATCTCGACCGGACCCGCGCCCGAGCGGAATTGCCAGTAGCTCTGGTCGGGCAGCAGGATCGCGGCGCCGTGACCGTCTTCGGTAAGCGCGACCTCTACCTCGGGGCCGAGGTGGAAGCGGATCGCGAAGCCGACCTTGCCGCGCTTGCCCTTGCGGCTGGCGGGCAGGAGCATGTCCTCGCCGCGCAGTTCGCTGCCGTCGTCGCGCACGATCAGAATGCGGCGGTGAGTCAGGCCATAGCGGGCGGCATAGCCGTTGTGGCTGGCCTCGAGGCGGGTGGCGCTGGTGCCGCTCTTTTCCTGCTCGAGCGTCTTGCGGTCGACGTCGACTGCGGTGACGCCCGCACCGATCATGCCGTTGATCAGCACGGCGGTCGAATTGGCATCGTCGAGGGTCAGCGTCGAGTGTGCGGCGGTGGCGCGCAGGCCCTGCTCGAGCCTGACCGGGACCAGTCCGCCACCACTCGCCGCACCGCCGCAATTGACGAAGAGGCGGTGCCCGGCGTGCGAGAACTCGAAGGCGAGCGTGGAGGCGCAGCCGTAGCGCGCATCGCCCGGCATCGGCGGCGGGGCCGTGTCGAACTGGAGGATGGTACGGTGCGCGGCGACGCGCTGGTAGCCCCACTGGCGGACCTCGCGCAGCGGGCGGGTGCGCACTTCGCTGGCCTTGACCAATGCCTCTACGTCTGCCGCGCTGACGGCCCATCCGCCCTGCCAGGAACCCAGCGAACCATCGCCATGGCACAGCGCGAGAAGCGGAGGCACGAGCATCTCGATCACCCGTTCCATCGAGGGTTCGGGATCGCGGCGGGTCGCCTTGTAGCAGTTGCGCAGCCGAACCAGCAGCGCGATTGCCTCCATCTGTGCGATCGGGCTGCGCGAAAGCACGCCGCCATCGTCGCCCATCAACTCGCCCAGCGCCTTCATCAGTCCGGCCTCGCCATAGAGGCGGCGCGGGCGGCCTTCGGGCAGGAGCAGGCCTGCCGCGACGATGCCGCACCAGCCGGAGACTTCGGCGAGCTTGTCCTCGGCCGAATGGACGTGGCGGTCGAGCCAGCGTGCGGTCTCGGCGACATGGGCGAGGACGCGCAAGCGAAAGGCCTTTTCGCCCGAGAGAATCAGCGGTGCGTGCACCAGCCAGTTCATCAGCCGCGCGCCGGTGTTGCCGACGGCCCAGGCCGGGCCCTTGCCGGGCTTGGCGGGCGGCTTGGGATTGGCCTGGAGCCAGGCGCCGAGAATGCGCTCGGCCGTCGCGGTGCCCTGCTCGCGCGGGCCGCAGGCTTCAAGGTCGGTGAGCCAGGCGAAGGAGTGCACCACGCGCTCGAGCGGCGGCGTGACGCGGCCCGCGCCCGCGAAGTCGACCTGTGCGATCGGGGTCTTCGCGCCGTGGACGAGGAAGTGCCCGGCGCGCAGCGCTGTCCCTGCGCAGGCATCGCCCGGGACGGTATTGTGCACGGTCGCGAGCAGGCGGGTGCGCGCCTTCTTGCCGAACGGGGAGCTGAGCATCGTGCCCGGTACACCGAGGCGATAGGCAAAGCGGATCAGGCGTTCGCCTGCGCCGACCGACGGCGGGGAGAAATCGACGAGTGCGAGCGCGCGGCCGGTGCCCGACTGGTCCGCATCGACTACCGGAGCAGCGGGTTCGGCAGCAGCGGAGGGTTCAGCGGGCTCGGCCGGTGTCACGGCCGGGTTTGGCCCGGGGGAGGGTGAGGCGGTGTCCACGACCCCTGCGCTCATCGCGCCGACGCTGACGTCGGCCCCGTCATCGACGCAATCGCGAGCCGGACGGGTCTCGTCCGGGTTGCGCGTCTCGATGTCGGGGCGGGTATCGAGGCTCACCGGATCAGGCCGCTCCCTTCAGGGTGCGGATGTTAGTCGCGTAATGATCGGGCCCGCCGCGGAACGTGGCCGATCCGGCGACGAGGACGTCTGCACCGGCATCGACACACAGCGGCGCGGTCTTGGCGTCGACGCCGCCGTCGACCTCGATCTGGATGTCGCGGCCCGACTTGTCGATCATCTTGCGCACCGCCTCGATCTTGCGAAGCTGGCTCGTGATGAAGCTCTGGCCGCCAAAGCCGGGGTTGACGCTCATGATCAGGACGAGGTCGATCTCGTCGATCAGGTAGTCGAGCATCTTGGCGGGCGTCGCGGGGTTGAGCGAGATGCCGGCCTTCTTGCCCAGCTTCTTGATCGTCTGGACAGTGCGGTGAACGTGCGGGCCGGCCTCGGGGTGCACGGTGATGATGTCCGCGCCTGCCTCGGCGAAGGCCTCGAGGTAGGAATCGACGGGAGAAATCATCAGGTGCACGTCGAAGGGCTTGGTGGTGTGCGGGCGCAGGGCCTTCACCACCGCCGGGCCGATGGTGATGTTGGGCACGAAGTGGCCGTCCATCACGTCGACGTGAATCCAGTCCGCACCGGCCTCGTCGATGGCGCGCACTTCCTCTCCGAGCCGCGCGAAGTCGGCGGACAGGATGGACGGCGAAATCAGCGGCGTGGTCATGTAAAACTTTGCTCCTTAATTATGGCAGATAGGGCACCATATCTTGGGGCGACAAGCGCACGACTCAGCGTTTTCCACACGCGATATGGGTCAAGCGGTGGTTAACGGGCAATTTGCATCGCTTACGATTGCAGGCGCAGCCTCCTCGGAGGGCGTGCGCGCCCGCGGCCTGTCCTCGAACAGTCTGTACGGATTAAGTGGCCATTCAGCGCGCCGATGGCAGGAAAGCGAAATGAAATGCGGACCTTGTGCCGGGTCTGGCCTGCTGCCACTGGGGCAGGCAGGCACGGCGGCCGTCCGCAAGGAAGATGCAGGAGCAGATGAAGCAGCTAATGAAGACGCCTATCGGCAAGTTCACGTTTCTCGCCGCGATGGGGGCCGTGGCCGCCGGTTTTGCGGTGCCCGCCGCGGCGCAGTACAATCGCGAGATTCGCAACGATCTGAGCAAGTGCAACAGTGCCTCGGGTCCGGGGCTTCTGGTCACGCTCGACGGCGTCAAGACCAGTCAGGGCGATATCCGGGTGCAGAGCTACAAGGCCACGGCAAAGGACTGGCTCGAGAAGGGCAGGTGGCTCTCGCGCATCGAGGTGCCCGCCAAGAAGGGCACGATGACCTTCTGCGTACCCGTCTCCGCGCCCGGCACTTATGGCATCGCGGTGCGCCACGACGTCAATGGCAACGGCAAGACCGACATCACCGAAGATGGCGGGGCGATGTCGAACAATCCCTCTATAAACATCTTCAACCTGGGCAAGCCGAGCTACACCAAGGTCGGTGTCGACGTCGGCAATTCGGTCAAGTCGATCCGCATCCAGATGAAATACATGTGACCCGGCCGTTGTCGGGTGGGTCTGGCGACGGGGCGCTAGCCTCGGGCGAGGATCTGCCGGGCATCGGCAAGGTCGGAGGGCTTGTCGACGTCGACCGCGGCAAGCCCGTCGCGCGCGGCAACGAGTCTCGCGCGCACTGCGATGCGTTCGCCGAGCCGTGTGATCGCTTCGGCCATCGTGAGGCGGCGCAGCACGAAGCGCACGAGAATGCCGGGGCCTAGCTTGGCGGCGATACGCCAGGGGCGCTTGCGGTCGGCCTCGACGTCTTTCCACATCTGGATAGCGGCGCTGGCATTGCCGCCCGCGAGCAGGAACAGGTTGCAGCCCGACCAGTCGCCATCGGCGAGGCGCAGCCAGGTCCGCCTCGAGCCGGGCATGGCTGCTTCGATGGCCTCGCGCCGGGCAAGCAGGATCGCGACTTCGGCATCCTCGGGGGTGTCGGCGATGAAATCGCGGACCCATTGAGCCTTGAGCAGCGCATGGTCGGCGGTGGTGACCAGCATCGGGGTGCCGAAGTGAGCAAGGCCAGCCGCGACGCTGGCGCTCGGACCTGCTTCGGCGGCGAGTACCTCGCAGTCGAGCGCCATCGCCATGCCGGTGACTGCCGGATCGTTGGCGATGACGGCGATGCGCGCGATGCCCGCTTCGCGCAGCGCGCTGACGACCCGCGCAAGCATCGGCCTTCCCGCGACATCGACGAGCGCCTTGTGGCTCGTCCCTTCCGCCGCGGCGACGGGATCGGGCGCACCGGGGCGCGAGCCGGCCAGAACGAGCGCGCAGACGGGGGCGTCAGGGGTCACGCGGCAGGGTCTCCAGGGTTTGCGGCGGCCTTCCTCCTGGCACGCCAGACACCAAGCAGGACGGCCGGGGCGCTGAGCACGGGATGGCGCTCGCGCCAAGGCGTCACCGTCACGGGCACCCCGGTGTGGCGCTCGATCTTCCAGGCGGCATAGCGCGCTGCGCCTTCGAACGTGGTCGATGCCTTGAGCAGGCGCAGGACGTTGTAGGGCTTGCCCAGACGCTGGCGACCCTTCCACCAGCGCAGGACGCGTCCGCGCTCTGCCGGGGTGAGCTCGGGGCGAATTTCGCCCTCGGGAGTACCGCGGGCGAAGGCAATCCCGTCGGCGACGAGTGCAAGCGTCAGCAATCCGTCGAAGTGTTCGCGATTGGCCGAGAGGATCGAATCCTCGCGCCCCGCTTTCTCGACGCGGAATTCGGCGGCATAAGTCGCGCGGAACAGCGCGCGCCAGTAGTCCTGTGGCTGCCCGCTGGCGGGGCCAAGCGCCACCGCAAGCCGCGCGGCCGTGCGCGCGGCATGGGCGACGGCCGCCGCGACGTCGGCTGCGGCGATCTCGTCGCGTTGCCAGGCGAGCGCGCTGGGCTGGACGAAGCGCGCCCAGATGGTGGTGTCGCGCAAGGCCCCGGCGGCGGCGGCGCGGAATGTCTCGAGCGCCATCGTCGCGACCTTGGCGCGCAGTAGCACGCCCTCGTGGGTCCATTCGTGGTAGCTGACGCGCGGCCAGATGCGCTCGATCTGCGGGCCTTCGGTCAGGACGTAGAAGTCGAGCACGCCCTCGAGCGAGCCGGTTCTGAGGTTTGAGCCGTAGAACAGTACGCCCGCAACCGCGTTTCCGGCTGCGGCGGATTGCGCTGCCAGCCTTTCGGCAAAGGCCCTGACGGGGGCTTCGACCGGCCTGTGCAGCGCGGCGCGCACGCGTCCATCGAGATCGTCACTCATCGCGTCACCGTCGGGCAAGCGTGCTTTCAAATCAAGCCGGGCGGCCGGTCCTGCCGGGGATTACCTTGTCCGCTAGGGACTTGCGGCAATCGGCAAAGCGGCTGGATCAGGGAATGACGAAGTCGAGCTGCGGACCTTCGTCGAGGATGTACTTGCCCGCAGGGAAAGCCTCGCCGTCGAGGATGAAGGCGCCCTCGAGGTCCATCTCGATGTCGGTGACCGAGAAGCGATGGAAACCGGCACGCGCGAGCAGGCGACCGCCAAGGCCGAACATGATCGCGGGGATCAGCGCGACGAGGAAGCGGCGCGGCCAGTCGAGCACGAGCAGCTTGAGGCCGGGTGCGGCATTGCGACCGAACGGACGCGCGCCGAGCGGGAAGCGCTCGAAAGTGGTGGCGATGGCGAGATAGCGCTCGTCTTCCTTGCCCGGGCCGGTGCGGCGCAGGGCGCGGCCGGTCACGCGGTCGATCAGGCGGGTGCGCGAGGAAGCGCGCCACACGTTGCCTTCGCGGCCGAACAGCGACTGGAGCACTGCGGTCATGATCGAGAGGCCGACGGCGAAGCTGTTGAAGGCGCCGAAGCGGTGCGCTTCCTGACCAGCCTCGGTGCAAAGGGTGAACATGCCCGTGCCCAGGATGAAGCCCTGGACCGAACCGCCCTTGTCGGCGTCGGTGATGCGCAAGGGGCGGCGCGTACGCTGGTTGCCGCGGTGTGCAGCCGCCAGTGCTTCGGTCAGGGTCCATTCGCCCGGCAGGCCGAGATCGACCGCGAGCGCGTTGGTCTTGCCCTTGGGCAGCACGATCAGCCTGGGCCATTCGTCGCCGAAAACGTCAGTGCCGCAAGTCAGTACGTCGCGCACGGTACCATCGCCACCGTCGATCACGAGGTAGTCGATGCCGCGACGGGCAAAGCCGCTGAGCGTGGCGTGGAGAGCCGGGCGATCAGCCGGCGTTTCGGTCAGGATGTTCGAGCAGTCGGCCATTTCGGCGGCGACGCCCTTGTTGCGATGGCTGCGCGGATTACGGATGATGCCGACGAGCGGCACGGCGCGTCCGGCGCGCGCACGGGCAGACGCGCCGCGCGAAGGGCGCTGCGCGGAACTGCCGAAATGCGGCATCGACTTGAATTCGTAAATTGATCCGTTCACGCGCGCTATATAGGGTCTTGCGCGGAAAAAATCATCCCGAAATAGCGTCTGACATATTTGTGTGACATTTAAATGGCTGTTTCACGCCGGACTGTGGCCGGTCAGGCACGGTCGGAATGTGCGCGCGTGTCATCCGCTGCGGCGCGGTTGCGAGACGGTCCGTTAGCTTCCGGTGTGCTTGCGTCGTGAATCGGGGCCATTGCCCAAGTTCCCGGGCGGCAAGGTACTTCCATCGAGTTGATTGCAAGCCGGGGGGAGTCAAAGTAGGGGCCCTTCATGGCTAAAGCAGACAGCGAGACACGCCTTGCCGTGGTCGTAGGGCGCAACGAGGTTGCACTCTGGGGACTATCCGTGGAGGAACGCGTCGGGCGTATCGCCCGCGCTTCGGGCCTCGAGCTGAGCAATGGACTGCCCGATTCGGCGGCGATCCTGGCCCATGCGGACTATGCCTGGGACCCCTCGTGGTTCCGCCACGTCCTCGCGCATCCCGGGCTGGTGCTGACGCTGGGCGGGGTGCCGGCGCTGGCGCATGCGCGTTCGCAAGAGGAGGCTGCCGCGCTGGCCGCGGCCATGCGCGAAGGCGCTACCGGCCTTGGTTCGACGGCGGGGCTCGAGGTCATCGCCTTCGAGGATGGCCCCACGATCGAGAACAAGCAGCTGCGCAAGCGCGAGACGCCCTTCCTCATGCCGCTGCGCACCGAGAACGTGCGCGCCATCGAGCGGGCGAGCTATTTCGGCGCCTACAAGGGCGTGACCGATGTCCTGACCAAGTACCTGTGGCCCGAATGGGCTCTGGTGCTCACCCGCATCTGTGCGCGCTGGCATGTGACGCCGAACATGGTGACTTTCGTGGGCGCGGTGTTCTGCGTGGTCGCTACGGTGCTGTTTGCCTATGGCCACTACTGGGCGGGCATGGCGACCGGGCTCGTGTTCATGGTGCTCGACACCGTCGACGGCAAGCTCGCGCGCTGCACGATAACCTCGTCCGCCTGGGGCAACGTCTTCGACCATGGCATGGATCTTGTGCATCCCCCGTTCTGGTGGTGGTTCTGGGCGACCGGCCTCGCCAGCTGGGGGCTGGCCTACGATACCACGACCTTCTGGTGGATACAGGGCGTGATCCAGCTGGGTTACTGGGTCCAGCGTGCGATCGAGGGGGCCTTCATCACCATCGCGGGCGGGCTGCACATTCACGTGTGGAAGCGCTTCGACAGCTGGTTCCGGCTCATCACCGCGCGGCGCAATCCCAACATGGTGATCCTGTTCGTCGCGATGATCTTCGCCCGGCCCGATATCGGTCTCGCGCTCGTCGCGGTGTGGACCGGGCTGAGCTGTGCGGTCCATGCCGTCCGTCTCGTCCAGGCCCTTGTCTACAAGGCGCGTGGCGGGCAGATAGGTTCGTGGCTCGCGGAAGGTTGATAATGCACGCAACGCTCGAGAAATTCGGATATCCTGCAACCGAGGTCAGGTCCTACGAGCACTGGGTAGTGCTGGTTCGCCCGGCGCAGCCTACGCTGGGCAGCCTGGTGCTGGTGGCGAAGAGCGCGGTGACGGCCTTCGGTGAACTGCCCGAAGGCGCCCATGCCGAACTGGCGCAGGCAACCCGCGATATCGAGGCGGCGCTCGGCGAATTCAGCGCCTACGCCAAGCTCAACTACCTCATGCTCATGATGGTGGACCCGCAGGTCCACTTCCACGTCATCCCGCGTTACGAGGGTGAGCGTTCGTGGCAGGGAACGAAGTTCGCCGATGCCGGCTGGCCCGGACCGCCGGCGCTGGGCGAGGCGCACAAGCTCGCCGCGAACGAGCAGGCCGACATGGTCGCTGCCCTGCGCGCCCTCTGGGCCTGAGCCACAGACAACTCCCTGTGCACCGGATAGCCTTTTCGCTGATCGGCGGCGCGCACCAGTTCCTCCATGGTGTCGCCGTCCTTGCCGAACTTTCGAGGAGGGCCGAGGTCGAGGCGCGTGCCTATGTCGTGAGCGGCGACGATGCGGTCTCGCTGCGCGAGATGCTGGACCGACTCGGGGCAGGCCCGGTCGAGATCGTCGTGATGGCGTTGCCTCGCCCGCTCGAGACACTGGCCCGCAAGATGGGCTTCGCTGCGGCAATGAAGGTGCCGCGCCTGATCCACTGGGCTACCCATATCCGCCGCAGCGACGCGATCGTGTCGCTCGAACGCACCTCGACGTTGCTCAAGCGCCTGCCGGGGCATTGCCCTCCCATGGTTCACATCCCGCACGGCGCCGGTGACCGTGCCAAGGGCTACGAGCCGCGTTTCCGGTTTTTCGATCTGGTACTGGTGGCTGGCGAAAAGGACCGTACCCGGCTTCTCGATACAGGCCTGCTGAAACCCGATCGCGTGGCCAAGATCGGCTACAGCAAGCTCGCTGCACTGCGGGCGCTCGGGTTCGAGTCCACCTGCGACGGATTTTCGCAGAGCCGGCCGACGGTCCTGTACATTCCGCATTTCGATCGCAGCCTGTCCTCATGGGACGGCATGGGCAGGGCGATCATCGACCGCATCGCGCGCGATGGCCGCTTCAACCTCATCGTCGCCCCGCACATGCGCCTCTTCGAGCATGCCGTTCAGGAAGGGCGCGCGCTGTGCGAGGAGTTCGCGGGTTCGGACAACGTCCATATCGATCCCGGCTCGCAGGCGAGCCTCGACATGACCTACACGATGCAGGCTGATCTTCTGGTAAGCGACATCAGCAGCCAGATCTACGAATTCTGCATCAGGCCGCGCCCCTGCATTTTCGTCAACGCGCACGGTGTGCGCTGGGAGGATGATCCCTCCTACGCGATGTGGCGGCTGGGCGACGTGATCGAGGACATCGAGCAGCTGATACCCGCCATCGAGAACGCGTTCGCCCACCCGGATGCCTATGCCAACCGGCAGCGCGAGGCGGTTCACTGGTCGCTGGGCGATCTCGAGCAATCAACCGACGTCATCGCATCCGACCGCATTCTGGAGCTTCTGGCTCGCTGACAAGCGCCCGGCAAAGCGCGCCAGGCCCGGTCGGGTCGGCGCGCTCGAACAGGCCTACGCTTCAGCCCACTTGTCGGTGAGCTCGGTCGCGATCTCGATGTCGTTGAGGAAGTCGACTTCGGCCCAGTCCATGCCCTCGATCGAGAGCGTGCCGACCTTGCCGGTGGGCGCGATCGAATCGATGACCTTGAGGTACCAGTGCTGCACGCCCTCGGGGGTGCGCATGGCCTTGCGCACGGTCTCGCGGAAGAGATCGGCGCCCTCGCCGCGAAACGCGAGGAAGCCGATCGATTCGGCGTTCGACTGCTCGGCACTCAGCGTCTTGCCGATGTGGACTAGGCGTCCATCGGCGCTGCGTTCGACCTTCATGTCGTCGCTGTCGTAGCCCTCGGCCTTGACGTCGACGGTGACGGCGATGGGCCAGGGATTGGGCTCTGCCAGCACTGCGCGGGCAATGTCTTCAGAGACCAGCGTGTCGCCGTTGAGGATCACGAAGTCGCCGCGCATCGCATCGCGCGCGATCCAGCACGAGCCGAGGTTGTCCGCGACCTTGAAGAAGGGGTTGAAGCGTACCGTGACTTCGACGCGCGGATCGTCGATGGCGGCGAGGTGCGCCTCGAGCATGTCGGTCATGAAGCCGGTGACCACGTCGATGCGCTTGATCCCCGCGCGCGCCAGCATCTCGACCTGCCAGGCGATCAAAGAGCGACCCGAAAAGTCGATCAGGCACTTGGGGCGCTCTGCGGTGAGGGGGAGAAGGCGCGAGCCCTGGCCGGCGCTCAGGAGGATGGCATGTTCGATCATCGTGGGGTCACATTGTGCTGCTGGGGAGGTGCATGCCTCTAGCGCGGGCTGCTGCGAAGGGAAAGGCGCGCGCGCCGTTTGACGGCGATTTGCGGCGAGAGGCGGCAGGCACTGCTTGCAAGTCCGTCTCCGCTCGTCCAAATGCGGCGCAATGTCGGCCAAATTAAACCGCCCGAAGACCGAGTCTTCTCTGGGGCGGATCCTTCGCAACACCGCCTGGTTGCTCGGCGGCAAGGGCTTCGGTGCTGTCTGCAGCATCGCGTACCTTGCGATCCTGACGCGCACCCTCGGCTTGAAGGACTTCGGCCACTTCTCGCTCATCTTCGGTACGGCCCAGGCGATCATCGCGCTGACCGGCTTCCAGACCTGGCGCGTGGTCGTACGCTACGGCAGCACGCACGTGCACGAAAAGGAGTGGGGACGCTTCGGTCGCCTCGCCATGCTGTGCGGCGGGCTCGATGCCATCGGTGCGGTGCTGGGTACAGTGGTCGCGGCGGTCGCTATCTTCGGCTTCGGGCACATGCTCGAGCTCAACCAAGCCTACGTCAACGTCGCCTTCTGGTTCTGCTGTGCATCGCTGTGGGCGCTCGTCTCCGCGCCGACCGGCGTCGTGCGCGCCCTCAACCGCTTCGATGCGGCGGTCTACGTCGAGGCGGTGGTGCCCACCGGGCGTCTGCTCGCCGCGCTCCTGATCTGGTTCACTGGTCCGAGCGTTGCGCGTTTCCTCTTCGCCTGGGCGCTGATCGACCTGATCGAGGCCGCGCTTTACTGGATCGTCGCGCGGCGGTTGTGTCCAGAAGCGCTGCGCCTTTCCAACTTCGGCAAGATGCGCGCCGCGCTCAAGGAGAACGAGGGGATCACGCACTTCTTCCTCGTCTCCTATTTCGGTTCCTCGATCGACGCATTGATGAAGAATGGCCCGCTGCTCATCGTCGGCGGCTGGGTCAGCACGCGTGCGGCCGGTCTCTATCGTCTTGCCTCGCAGCTCTCGCAGGCGATGAGCAAGCTCTCGACCCTGCTCACCCGTTCGGTCTATGCCGAGGTCGCGCACGTAACCGCCTCTTCCGAAGCTGCCGAACTGCGCAAGCTGGTCGCGCAGACCAGCAAGATCGCGGGCGGGGCGGCGCTGCTGGTGGTGATCCTCGCCGTCGTCGCAGGCAAATACCTGCTGCAGCTGATCGGCGGCGACGACTTCGAGCAGGGGGCTTCGATCCTCGTGCCGCTCGCCATCGGCGCCAGCTTCGATCTCGCCAGCGTCTCGTTCGAGCCGGTGCTGCACTCGACCGGGCGTGCCAACCTCTCGCTCTTCGCACGTGTCGTCGCACTGGTGGCGATGGGCATCGCGCTGGTGTTCCTGATCGGTCACGGCTCGACCGGCGTTGCCTGGGCGGTCGCGATCGGCGGAGCCTGCTCGTACCTGTTCATGGGCGCACTCGCGATGCGCACGCTGCATCGCATCGAGCGTGAGGAGCAGGCCGCGAAAGGCCCCGCCCGGGATCTCGCCTGAGGCAGCGCAGGGACGCTCGACACTGCCGGGGTGATGGCTATCATGCGCCCATGACAGTTTCCCTTACGACCCGCTGCCCGTCCGATGTCGCCGAGCGCATCGTCGCCCTTCGCCGCGCGATCCACGCCGAACCCGAACTGGGCCTGCACACGCCGATGACGCGCGACAAGATCCGCGCCGCGCTCGCCGACCTGCCGCTCGAATGGGCCGAAGGGCCCTCGACAACCGGCCTTGTCGCGACGCTGAAGGGCACCGGCGTGCCTTCTGGCGACGGCCGCGCTCCTTGCGTGCTGCTGCGCGGAGACATGGATGCGCTGCCCATGCCCGAGGAGACCGGGCTCGACTTCGCCTCGACAATTCCCGGCGTGATGCATGCCTGCGGCCACGATGCGCACGTGGCGATGCTTGCCGGTGCCGCGCGTATCCTTTGCGGCATGGCCGATAGTCTCGCGGGCGAAGTGCGTTTCATGTTCCAGCCGGGCGAGGAGGGCTGGCACGGCGCGCGCTTCATGCTCGACGATGGCCTGCTTGGCGGCGAGGGGACGGGCCGCCCCTTGCCCGACGTCGCCTATGCGCTCCACGTCATGCCCAATGCCCGCCACGGCGTGATCGCGGGCCGCGCGGGTGCGATCATGGCCTCGGCCGACGAGCTGCGCATCACCGTCACCGGACGCGGTGGCCATGCCTCGATGCCGCACGACACGCTCGATCCCATGCCCATCGCGGCCGAGATCGTCACCGCCATCCAGACCATGGTCGCGCGCCGCTTCCCGGTCTTCGACCCGGTCGTCGTGACGATCGCCAAGCTCGAGGCGGGCAGCACGCACAACGTGATCCCAGACCATGTGCGCATGCGCGGCACGATGCGCTCGCTCTCTGCCGGCAATCGCCTGCGGCTGCGCGAGGAAGTGACCGCGCTTGCCGCCGGGATCGCCGGCGCGCATGGGCTTGCCGCCGAGGTCGAGATCATCGAGGGCTTTCCGGTCACCTTGTGCGACGAAGGTGCGGTCGATTTCGGCGAGGGCTTGGCGCAAGGCCTGTTCGGCGATGAGAGCTTCGAGCGTCTCGCAAACCCGATCATGGGAGCGGAAGACTTCGCATATGTGCTGGAGAAGGTGCCCGGCGCGATGTTCTTCCTCGGCGTTGCGGGCGAGGGCGAGGACTGGGCACATTGCTGTGGCATCCACTCGACCCGCATGATGATCGACGAAAGCGTCATGCCGCGCGGCGCGGCATTCCTCGCCGGGCTGGCCGAAAGCTATATCGCGTCGCAGCAGGGCTGATCGCGAGCATGCGGAAGGGCTTGTCGCGGCGCGGGGTTTGCACCGCCCGGTGACAACCCCCATGTAGGCCGCATGGCAGATCATGATACCGCCGAGGGGCATTCGCACAGCATCGCACAGCACTGGCAATTCTGGGTCGATCGCGGCGGCACGTTTACCGACGTCGTCGCACGCGCACCTGACGGGCGGTTCGAGCGGCTAAAGCTGCTCAGCGAGGATCCCGGGCGCTACGAGGATGCTGCGGTCGAGGCGATGCAGCGCCTCACCGGCGTCAGTGACGAGGCTCTGCCACGCTGCGAACTGCGCCTTGGCACCACGGTCGCGACCAACGCGCTGCTCGAGGGCAAGGGCGAGCCGGTCCTGCTGGCGATCACCCGCGGTTTCGGCGATGCACTGCGCATCGGGACGCAGGAGCGCCCCGACATCTTCGCGCGCCACATCGTCCTGCCTGAACCGCTGGCAAGGCGCGTGCTCGAGATCGACGAGCGCGTCGGCGCCGACGGAACCATCCACACCCCGCTCGACGAGGCCGCTGCACGACAAGGCCTGCAGCAGGCCTTCGACGAGGGCCTTCGTGCCGTGGCGATCGTGCTCATGCATGGCTATCGCCACCAGGCGCACGAGAAGGCGCTGGCCGGCATCGCGCGCGAGATCGGCTTCGCGCAGGTCTCGGTCAGCCACGAGGTAGCCCCGCTGATCAAGCTCATCGCGCGCGGCGATACCAGCGTGGTCGATGCCAATCTCTCGCCCGTGCTCGACCGCTACATCGCCGGGCTCGAGGCAGGCCTCGGGCCCAATGTCGATGCGCTCTACATGCAGTCGAGCGGCGGGCTCACCACGGGTGAAATGCTGCGCGGCAAGGACGCGATCCTCTCAGGCCCCGCAGGCGGCATCGTCGGCATGGCGGCGGTGGCGAAGGAAGCAGGCTTCGAGCAGGTCGTGGGCTTCGACATGGGCGGCACCTCGACCGACGTCTCGCACTATGCCGGCGCTTACGAGCGCGATAGCGAGACGCGTGTCGCGGGCAATCGCGTGCGCACCCCGATGATGCGCATCGAGACGGTCGCGGCGGGCGGCGGCTCGATTTGCTCGTTCGACGGGGCGCGCTTCCTCGTCGGGCCCGAGAGTGCGGGCGCGGTACCCGGCCCCGCCTGCTACCGGCGCGGCGGACCGCTTGCCGTCACCGACTGCAACCTGATCCTCGGCAAGCTTCGCGCCGATCACTTCCCGCACGTCTTCGGGCCCGGCGGCGATGAGCCGCTCTCGCTCGATGCTGCGCAGCAAAGGATGGATGTGATCCTCGACGAGGTGCGCGCCGCGACCGGACGCGTGCTCAGCCGCGAGGAAGCCGCCGAGGGCTTTCTCGAGATCGCCGTCGCCAACATGGCCAATGCCATCAAGACCGTATCGCTGCGTCGTGGGCACGACGTCACCCGCGCCGCGATGGTGACCTTCGGCGGGGCAGGCGGACAGCACGCCTGCAAGGTTGCCGATGCGCTGGGAGTGGAGACGGTGCTGTGCCACCCGCTCGCCTCGGTGCTCTCGGCCTATGGCATGGGCCTTGCCGACCGCCGCGTGCTGCACGAGCGTACCCTCGGCCTGCCGCTCGACGAGGGCTCGTCCAGCCAGATCGCGGACGCCGTAGCGGCGCTCGGCGACCAGGCGGCGGCCGAACTTGCCGCGCAGGGTATTGCCCCGGCCACCATTCGCCGCGAGGTCTCGCTCGCGCTCCGCCCGCAGGGCAGCGAGAACGCGATCGAGGTGCCCTTTGGCGTGCTCGATGCGATGCGCGAGACCTTCCGCGAGGGCTGGCAGCACCGCTTCGGCTTCGCACCCGGCGAGCAGCTCGTCGCCGAGACGCTGCGGGTCGAGGCCGTTGCCGCGAGCGATGCCGCCGCCGGGGCCACGCTGGCGCTGCCCGGGACCTCCGGGCCTGCCGCCGAGACCCTTCGCGTATGGACCGGGGGCGCGGCGCATGAGGTGCCACTTTACCTTCGCGCCGACCTTGCCGAAGGCTTCGAAGCCACAGGGCCGCTGCTCGTCGTCGACGACGTCTCGACCACCGTGGTCGAACCGGGCTGGCGGGTACGTGTCGACCATGTGGGCAACCTCGTGCTGAGGCGCAGCGCGGCACGCGAGGGCAGCGCGGCGCTCACCACCGAATGCGATCCGGTCCGGCTCGAGATCATGGGCGCGCTGTTCATGGCGATCGCCGAGGAAATGGGCGCGGCGCTGCAGCACTCGGCGCGCTCTGTGAACATTCGCGAGCGGCTCGATTTCTCCTGCGCCTTGTTTGACGGCGAGGGCAGTCTCGTCGCCAATGCCCCGCACATGCCGGTGCACCTGGGCTCGATGGGCGAGAGCGTACGCACCGTGATCGCGCGGCGCGGGTGGGATGCCGATGGCGCCCCGCAAGACGGTCGCGGCATGCTGCCGGGCGATGCCTATGTCCTCAACGCGCCCTATGACGGCGGCACGCACCTGCCCGACATCACCGTGGTCATGCCGGTCTTCGCGCCCGGAGAGGAAGCGGGCGAGAATGCACGTCCGGCCTGGTACGTAGCCGCCCGCGGGCACCACGCCGACGTCGGCGGGATCAGTCCCGGCTCGATGCCCCCCACCAGCCGCAGCCTCGACGAGGAAGGGGTGCTGATCGACAATGTCCTGCTCGTCGATCGCGGCGCGTTCCGCGAGGCGGCGATGCGCGAACTGCTTGCCAGCGGACCGCACCCATCGCGCGCGATCGAGCACAACATCGCCGACCTCAGCGCGCAGGTCGCGGCCTGCGTGCGCGGTGCCTCCGAGCTGCGCCGGGTGGCGAGCGAGCAGGGGCGCCCGGTGATCGACGCCTACATGGGGCACGCACAGGCCCATGCCGAGGAAGCGGTGCGCAAGCTGATCGCGCGCCTGTCCGAAGGGCGCTTCACGCTGCCGATGGACAACGGCGCGCAGATCGAGGTTGCAGTCACCATCGACGAGGCAGCGCGCTCGGCGCGGATCGATTTTGCCGGGACCAGCGCGCAGTTGCCCGACAATTTCAATGCGCCCTTGCCGGTGGTCAGCGCTGCGGTGCTCTACGTCGTGCGCACGTTGATTGACGATGCGGTGCCGATGAACGAGGGCTGCCTGCGCCCGATCGAGATCGTCGTGCCCGAAGGCTCGATGCTGCATCCCGTCGCACCCGCGGCGGTGGTCGCGGGCAATGTCGAGACCAGCCAGGCGATCACCGATGCGCTGTTCGGCGCGCTGGGCGCGATGGCTGCGGCGCAGGGCACGATGAACAACTTCACCTTCGGCGACGGCGCGCATCAGTACTACGAGACGATCGCGGGCGGATCTGGTGCGGGGCCCGACTTCGACGGCACCAGCGTGGTCCAGACCCACATGACCAATTCGCGCCTGACCGATCCCGAAGTGCTCGAGACGAATTTTCCGGTGTTGCTCGAGGAATTTTCGATCCGGCGCGGCTCGGGCGGCGCAGGTGCGCACCATGGCGGCGACGGCGCCTTGCGCCGCCTGCGGTTCCTCAGCCCCATGGAAGCGGGCATCCTCTCGCAGCGCCGCGCGACCCGTCCTTTCGGTCTTTCGGGTGGCGAGCCGGGCGAGCCGGGTGCGAACCGCGTCGAGCGCGCCGATGGCCGGATCGAGACGCTTGGCGCGACCGCGCGGGTCAGTCTCGAGCCGGGCGACGTCTTCGTGATCGAGACGCCGGGCGGTGGCGGCTACGGCAAGGAGGCGTGAGCGGGGCGGGAGCCGCTAGCGCTCGCCGCCAGCTCCATAGACCCGCCGCAGCGCCGCGATGAACGGGTCGGTGCGCAGCGCCTCAGCCTTGCTCGCATCGGCATGGAGCAGCCCGATCTCGCGGTTGAGGTCGAAGTCGCGCACCGCGACCATGGCGAGCCCCGGCCCGGCGAAGCTCTCGGGCATCATGCCGATCCCGGCGCCCGCGCGCACCACGGCGAGGACCTGCTCGTCGCTGGTGGTCTTGAGCACGAAGCGCGGGCGCACGCCGCGCTGGGTGAAGAAGCGGTTGATCTCGGGCAGCGCCTCGCAGTGGCGGCGCAGCGCCATGCGGTCGCGCGCGAGCTGCTCGGGCATGACTTCCTCGGCGCCTGCCAGCGGGTGATCGGCGGGCAGCACCATCGCGTAGCGCTCGCGCGCGAGCACTTTAGGCGCGAAGCGGGCATGGTGCCCGCGCACGAGGGTAAGGGCGACATCGAGGCGTCCTCGCTCGAGCCTTTCGGCGAGTTCGCGTTCGTTGCCGCTGACGATTTCGGGCACGTTTGCCTCCCCGCGCTCGCGCAAGTGCTCCAGCGCCCGGGCGATGATTGCGGCAGGCACCGTCGCCAGCACGCCAAGACGCAGGACTTGCGGGGCCTCGGCCTCCGCAATCTCGACCAGTGCCTGCGCATATTCCGCGGCAATCCGCCTTGCCCGCACGAGGAAGCGGCTGCCCGCGGGGGTGAGCGAGACCCCCTGGCGGTCGCGGTCGAAGAGCCGTGCGCCCAGCTCGCGTTCGAGCTTGGCGATACCGGTGGAAAGCGTAGGCTGGGTGACGCTCACCTGCCGTGCGGCACGGCTGAAGCTGCCGGTTTCCGCCACTGCGAGGAAGTAGCGCAGGAGATACTGGTCGATCATAGACGCGGTCTATGGCCAGATGCGGAAACTTTCAATTTCCGCTGACGTTGCGGGTTGGGTAGATAGACAGGACCAATCAGGTCGACGGGAAGAGGGACATGCCATGAGCGCGCCGGTGCTCCAGACCACGCACGATCCGCAAGGCCCAGCCGCAAGGGCGCGCGAGGCGCACAACCGCGCGCTGGTCCAGACGCTCCACGACAAGGTCGCGGCTGCCGCGCTGGGCGGTACCGAGAAATCGCGCGAACGCCATGTCTCACGTGGCAAGCTACTCCCGCGCGAGCGTGTCGAGCGCTTGCTCGATCCCGCCTCGCCGTTCCTCGAGATCGGCCAGCTTGCCGCAGGCGGCATGTACAACGACGAGGTGCCGGGCGCGGGCATCATCGCCGGGATCGGCGTGGTTTCCGGGCGGCGCTGCATGGTTTTCGCCAACGATGCGACGGTCAAGGGCGGCACCTACTACCCGATGACGGTCAAGAAGCACTTGCGCGCGCAGGAGATCGCGCAGGCCTGTCACCTGCCATGTATCTACCTCGTCGACAGCGGCGGAGCCAACCTGCCCAATCAGGCCGAGGTCTTTCCCGATCGCGACCATTTCGGCCGCTTCTTCTTCAACCAGGCGCAGATGAGCGCGCGCGGCATCGCGCAGGTTGCTGCGGTCATGGGCTCGTGCACCGCAGGTGGTGCCTATGTCCCGGCGATGAGCGACGAGAGCGTGATCGTGAAGGAACAGGGCACGATCTTCCTCGCCGGTCCGCCGCTGGTCCAAGCCGCGACCGGCGAGGTGATCAGCGCCGAGGAACTGGGCGGGGGCGATCTGCACGCGCGCAAGTCGGGCGTCACCGATCATCTCGCGGACGACGACGAGCACGCGCTCTCGATCCTGCGCGATATCGTCAGCAACCTTGGCCCTGCGCATCGCCATGGCCTCGATCTGCGTGAACCGCGCGCTCCGGCTTACGACCCCGAGGAACTCTACGGCATCGTGCCCGAGGACGTGCGCGCGCCTTACGAGGTGCGCGAGGTGATCGCGCGCATCGTCGATGGTTCCGAGTTCCACGAGTTCAAGGCGCTCTACGGCAGCACGCTGGTCTGCGGCTTCGCCCATATCCACGGTGTCCCGGTGGCCATTCTCGCCAACAACGGCGTGCTTTTCTCGGAGAGCGCGCAGAAGGGTGCGCATTTCATCGAGCTCGCCTGCCAGCGCGGTATTCCGCTGCTGTTCCTCCAGAACGTCTCTGGCTTCATGGTCGGGGGCAAGTACGAGGCCGAGGGCATCGCCAAGCACGGCGCCAAGCTGGTCACTGCGGTCGCGACCGCCAACGTGCCCAAGCTGACCGTGCTCATCGGCGGGTCCTTCGGTGCGGGTAACTACGGCATGTGCGGGCGCGCCTACGACCCGCGTTTCCTGTTCTCCTGGCCCAATGCGCGCATCTCGGTGATGGGCGGCGAACAGGCCGCCTCGGTGCTGGCGACCGTCCACCGCGACGCCGACAAGTGGGACGAGCGCGAGGCCGAGGCCTTCAAGGCCCCGATCCGCGAGAAGTACGAGACCGAGGGCAGCCCCTACTATGCCACCGCGCGGCTGTGGGACGATGGCGTGATCGACCCCGCACAGACCCGCGACGTACTCGGCCTCGCGCTTGCCGCCGCGCTCGAGGCACCCTTCCCCGAAGCCCCGCGTTTCGGCGTCTTCAGGATGTGATGGCCATGGTCGGACAGGACACCCGCGATACCCTCTACGTGCTCGACACCGATTGGGCGGACCCCGAATTCGGCGGCGAGCGGCGCTTCTACTGCAAGGACTGCGTCACCGTCGAAGGGCTGCTCGCGCTCTTCCCCGAGCGGGCCGGCAACATCGAGGTGGTGCGCGTCGGCTGGCCGCGCCCGCGCGGGCCGGTCGTCGAGCGCCTTGGCGCGGACAACCAGAACCTGCCTGCGCTCGCCTTTGCCGAGGGCGGCTTTGCCAACGACATCGAGGGCGTGCTCGGCGCGCTCCACACCCGTCACGGTTTCCCGGAGCGTCATCCATGATCACCTCGCTGCTCATCGCCAATCGCGGCGAGATCGCCTGCCGCGTGATCCGCACCGCGCGCAGTCTCGGCATCCGCACCGTCGCAGTCTATTCCGAGGCCGACGCCGATGCGCTGCACGTGCGCGAGGCCGACGAGGCGGTGCTGATCGGCCCTGCACCATCGGCGCAAAGCTACCTCGTGGGCGAAAAGATCCTCGCAGCGGCAAAGGAGACCGGGGCCGAGGCAATTCATCCCGGCTATGGCTTCCTTTCCGAGAACGCGGCCTTCGCGCAGGCGGTGATCGATGCCGGGCTCGTCTGGGTCGGACCCGATCCTGCCTCGATCACCGCGATGGGCCTCAAGGACGCGGCCAAGGCGCTGATGGCCGAGGCGGGCGTGCCGGTGACGCCGGGCTACATGGGCGAGGACCAGTCGGTGCTGACGCTCGCCGAGGAAGCGGCCAAGGTCGGCTATCCGGTGCTGATCAAGGCGGTCGCGGGCGGCGGCGGCAAGGGCATGCGGCTGGTCGAGGCGCAGGAGGACTTCGCCGACGCGCTAGCCTCGTGCAAGCGCGAGGCGGCGGCCTCCTTCGGCAACGACCACGTGCTGATCGAGAAGTACATCGCCAGCCCGCGCCACATCGAGGTGCAGGTCTTCGGCGACCGCCACGGCAACGTCGTCCACCTGTTCGAGCGCGACTGCTCGCTCCAGCGCCGCCACCAGAAGGTGATCGAGGAAGCGCCCGCGCCGGGCATGGACGCAGCGACGCGCGAGGCGCTCTGCGCTGCGGCGGTGCGCGCGGCAAAGGCGGTCGATTACGTCGGGGCGGGCACGATCGAGTTCATCGCCGACGGCTCGGGCGCGCTCGATGCCGAGCGCATCTGGTTCATGGAGATGAACACCCGTCTTCAGGTCGAACATCCCGTTACCGAGGAGATCACCGGGGTCGACCTCGTCGAGTGGCAGTTGCGCATCGCCAGCGGCGAACCCCTGCCGCTCGCGCAGGACCAGCTCGCGATCAACGGCTGGGCGATGGAGGCGCGCCTCTACGCCGAGGACCCCGCGCGCGGTTTCCTGCCCAGCATCGGGCGGCTCGACCTGCTCCAGTTCGGCGAGGCTCCCGAAGGCATGGGCCATGGCCGGATCGAGACCGGCGTGGTCGAGGGCGGGGCGGTCTCGCCGCATTACGATCCGATGATCGCCAAGGTCGTCGCCTGGGGCGAGGACCGCGAGGAAGCGCGGCTCACGCTGGCGGGCATGCTCGAAGAGAGCGCGGTCTGGCCGGTGCGCATCAATGCCTCGTTCCTCGTGCGCGCGCTGCACCAGGCGGATTTTGCGAACGGGGATGTCGATACCGGCCTCATCGCGCGCGAGGGCGAGGCGCTGGCACAGGCGCCGGCACCCTCTGCCGAGGTGCTCGAGGCAGCGGCGCGCGCGCTCGTCCCGGCCAGCGACGTGGCAGGTTTCCGGCTCAATGCGCCCGCCGCGCGCACCGGCTGGTTCCTGCTCGAGGGCGAGCCGGTCGAGATCGCGCTCGGCGGTCAAGGCAGCGAGGCTCCGGTCGGGTCCGTGCTGCTCGCCGAACAGGGCGCGGCCTGGCGGCTCACGCCCTGGCGGCGCGATGGTGCGCACGGCGGGGCGGATGGCTCGGGCGCGATCCTCGCGCCGATGCCGGGCAAGGTGATCGACGTCGCGGTCGAGGAAGGCGAGGAGGTCAAGCGCGGCCAGAAGCTGCTCACGCTCGAGGCGATGAAGATGGAGCACACGCTGACCGCGCCCTTCGACGGCACGGTCGCAAAGCTCAATGCCGAGGCCGGGCAACAGGTTCAGGTCGAGGCGCTGCTGGCGCGGATCGACGAAGCGGAGGCAGGCTGATGGCGGGGCGTTTCTACGACGAGTGGCAGCTGGGCGACCGGCTGGTGCACCAGCCCTCGCGCACGGTGACAGAGACCGACAACCTGATGTTCTCGGCGATGACGCACAACATGCAGCCGCTGCATCTCGATGCCGAGAGCGCGAAGGCGAGCGAGTTCGGGCAGATCCTCGTCAACTCGACCTTCACGTTCAGCCTCGCGGTAGGACTGTCGATTACCGACACCACGCTGGGCACGCTCGTTGCCAACCTCGGTTTCGACAAGGTGGTGACACCCGCGCCGACCTTCATCGGTGACACGCTGACCTGTTCGAGCGAGGTCGTCGAGATGCGCGAGAGCAAGTCGCGCCCCGGGCAGGGCATCGTCACTTTCCGGCACGAGATGACCAACCAGCGCGGCGAGACCGCGCTCTCGCTGCTGCGCACGGTCCTCCTCAAGAAGCGCGCCGCGGACTGAGGTGGCCGGGTGGGCCCAGGCTGCGTGGACAAATTCGGCAGTGACCGGAGCGACCGACTTGGGGTGATTTGAGACTTTGCCCCCACTCCGCTCATGCTGAGCTTGTCGAAGCATGCGAGCCACAACCCCATGCCTTGGGGCGTTCGACAGGCTCAGGCTGAGCGGGAGCTGGCGGGGCTGAAATGGGTTGGAAGAAACCGTTTCCTAATCCTCGTCATTCCCGCGAAGGCGGGAATCCAGTTTTGAACTTGCGGTAAAATTCACATTCGCGCGAGCCGCGCAGTTTCTGACCACTGATCTTGAGGCGAATCGCTGCGCAGTCTGGATTCCCGCCTTCGCGGGAATGACGAAGTTGGGTGGATATTTTTCGTTGCCGGTCACCATCTAAGTCGATGTTGGATTGATCTTAATAAATAAGCTGCTGCTGCGCCAATTGCTGACCCGACGAGACCAGCGCCAAACGCGAGGCCATGGAGACTCAATGGCGTCGGGGCGATGAATAGTGATGTGAGAACCGGCAAAGACGCTGTGCCAACCATCACCTTCATTCGAGCTTTTGGAAGAAAAGCATGGATTAAGAAACTGAGCGCGAACGCAAAGCCGACGGCACCAAAAATGAAATACCCTACTCCCACAAGCTCTCCACCCACGGTCCCAGTCGCCGCCAAATTTGCAGGCTACGGTTAGCTTTATGCCAAATCGGCGCTTTATACCGCAATGGCGGCAAGGGGGGCGAAACCGGACATTCGATTTCGTCCACGCCGCCCAGGATCCTGACCCTAGTCCGCGGTCAGCGTGACCACGCTTTCGGGCGCATCGCGCAGGCGCAGGCCGAGGCCGTCGGCTCCGGGTTGCGGCACCGCGATGGCGGCGCCGGTGAAGCCGGGCGAGACCTTGACCGCACCTGTCATCTCCGACCCCTTGCCCACGGCATCGAGGAGGAACAGGTCCCGGCCGCGCAGCGTACAAGGCGTGGCCGAGGCCGTGGCGGCCTTGTCATTGCAGGTCAGCGCGGTCACGCGTGGCAGCCGCACGAGGCTGGCTAGCGGCTGCCAGTCGCTCGAACGCGCCAGACTGCTGGAACCCGTATCGCCGCCGCGCAGCAGCCGGAAGCGCAAGGGGCCGAAGGTGCCGGGCGGCAGGTCGCTCGCGCGCAGCGTCGCGACGGCGACCTGGGCCGTTGCCAGCGAGAGGCCCTTGCCGATCTCGAGACGGGTGAGCGGGGTCAGGGGCTCAGTACCGGGACCTTGCGGCGCGAGTGCGATCTCGATGGCGTCGCTGCGATCGAAGGCGCCTTCACCGGCACGGTCGATCGAGAACACCAGTTCGCCATCGTCGGGCAGCAGCTCGCCCTTGCCGAGATCGAGCGTGTGTTCCCCCGGTTTCGCATTGGCGGTGCGTACCGATCGGTCGAGCAGGTGCACCTTCGGGCGCGGCGATGCGACGGTGACGGGCAGGCGAACCTTGCGTCCGCTGGCAAGCGTCACCCAGGCAGTCTCGGTCTCGCCCTCGGGTGTCTGCGCGAGGTCTTCGGCCGCTGCGCCAGTTTCGCCATCGGCGACGAGGCGCAAGAGATCGGCGTCCTGCGCGCGGGTTAGCTCGGCTGGTACGAAGCGGCGCTTGCCCAGCTCGAGGCTTTTCACCTGGTCGAGCCTGAGACCGGTCAGCAGGCCTTCGTCATCGCCGGCGTGGACCTCGAAACCGTCGATCCGGCTGCCTTCGGCCACCGCCTCGAGATCGAGGCGTACCGGTTCGGCTGCGCCGAGCACCTGAAGCTCGAGGCTGTGCTTGCCCGTCTTCAGCGCATCGCCGGGCACCTTGACCGCGAGGCGGCCTTCGCTCTCGACTTCCCAGACGAGCCTTTGCGGGCTGCCGTCTTTGCGCCGCAGCGTGACGCCCGAGAGGCACGCCGGGGCGCTTCCCTCGACGACGATGCGGTTGTCGCGTCCTACGACCAGCCCTGTGCCCCCGTCGGCAAGCTTCCACTGCGCGACGCCGGGCAGCTGTACCGCGAATTCGGGGCCTTCGAAGGGCGTAAAGCCCCAGAGCCCGTGGAGGCGTGCGCGCATCGCGCCCGAAAGGCCCTCGGGCAGTGGCGCATCAAGGCGGTAGCCACCCTTGTCGGCCTGCGGGGCGACCGGGACCTCGACCGTGCGTCCCGAGGCGCTAGTGATGGTGACCGCCATGTCGTGGGCGAAGGCGGTGGAGAAGACCAGCGGCGCGCCTTCGACCGGCAGCACCGCGCCGGGCCGTGCGAGGCACACCGGCGCGGCATCGCTTGCGCGCAGGCGCGGCGGCCTGCTGGCCTCGATCGAGGGCATGGCCGCGACCATCACCGTCTTGGGCTTCTGGAACGAGGGCGCGGCATTGAGCAGCAGCGAGAGCCTGTCGTCGTGCGCGGTGGTCAGCGCGGGCAGGTAGTTGAAGGTCGGGTTGCTGAAGGCGCCGAGCAACTTGGCGACATCGCGCACCACGCCGATGTAGGGGCTGTAGGTGCCGCCGCCCGCTTCGGGAACGGCGCTCAGCTGCAGCGCCAGCGCGGTCGGCGCGCCGGTCAGCGTGTCGGTGATCGAGTTCGAGTGGACATCGCCCAGCACGAGGTTCTCGCGATCCTCGAGCAGGCACGAGGCCTGTTCCTCGGCGACGCGCAGCAGGCAGTCCTCGTTGAGCTTGATCCCCAGTGCATTGGCGAGCGGCGGGGCGATCTTGCGCAGGTTCTGCGGATGGCCGATCTCGGCGCGGATGCCCGCCATGAAGGTCTCGAGCCGGGTATGGTCGAGCGAGGCCAGTTCGAGATCGTGGCTGGCGCGCACGAACTCGCCGGGCTTGCCGCGGACCGCATCGCGCAGCACGCCTTCGGCGCCGCCGGTGTCGGGCACCAGCAAAAGCACCATCTGCCGCGCGCCCTTGGGCACGGTGAGCGCGAGGGTGTTCTTCTTCTCCTTTTCCTTCCAGCTCTCGGCGGTCTCGATCCAGTCCTTGGGGGGCGGATTGGTCGCGCCGCGCAGGAAGGCGGAGACGAGAATGAACTCTGCGCCATGGTCCTCGGGCATCGCGCCATGGACGGTGACCTTGTCGCCTTCGGCAAGACTGGGCACCTGCGCGATCGGCAGGGACTTGCCGTCGCGCGTGACATCGACCCTGAGATCGGGGCCGGCCAGCTCGAAGGAGGGACCCTTGGCGGCGTGTGCAGGCGCGCCAAGGACAAGCGTGCTCGAGGCCGCGAGCAGGCAGGCCAGCGGGGCAGCAAGCGATGAAGTCAGCGAACGCGCGGGCTTTGGCGTATCGTGCACCCGCTTGCGGTCGATCAGGAAGTCACTTGGCAAGGGATGTCGTTCCTCTGCTCCATTTGCATTGCTCCCCTGTCTGCGGCCCGGCTTCGCCTTACCCGCAAGTCGTGCCCCGCGCAAAGGGGGCACTTCGGCAGAATGAACGCATTACGCGCCGCCGGGTTCGATCCCGTAGGTGGCGAGGATCTGGTCGGCGACCTCGTCGGAGGTGAGGCGTCCCGGGCGATACCAGTTCGATGCGGTGTTGAGCGTGGTCAGCAGCAGGAGCCGGTAGATGTCCGGATCGCGCCCGGCAACCGGCGGGACCGCGGCGATCAGCTCGGCGAACATCGTTTCGAAAGCATCGCGCCGCTCGATCAGTCTTTCGCGCAGGCCCTCGGGCACCGAGCCGAGGTCGTTCATCAGCGGCATCGTCAGCGAATCGGGGGCGAGCTGGATCGCGAGGAGGATGCGACAGGCGCTTGCGAGGCGTTGTACCGGGTCCTCGATATCCGCGATGCCCGCGCGGATCGCGTCTTCCGCCGATTGCAGCGCGCGGTCGTGAATGCGCACGAAGAGCGCGTCCTTGCTCTTGATGTAATGGTAGAGCGAGCCGCCGAGCAGGCCGACCCGTTCGCCGATGTCGCGGATGCTGGTTGCGGCATAGCCCTTCTCGGCGAAGAGCGCGGCAGCGGCGTTGAGCACGGCCTCCTCGCGGCTGGGTTCGCGTCCCGCAGCTTCCATGGAGCGGTCCTGGGTGTCATGCCGGGCTGTCATCGTGCTTGCGTGGCGATTTGCGCGGGTATGGGCAAGCCCGTTTTCTTCGCTCTGGCTGCCGCACATCGCTGTGGGCCAAGATGATCCAAGGCGTGTGGCAGGCTTTCAGAAGGGGGCGGGGTCCCCCGCCCGCGCCGCGAGCGGTCCAGGTAGCAGACCATGGGCGGTACGAGCGGGGGCGCCGGTGGCGGGACTGGATCGGCACCCGCGCCTTCGCCCCGGGGGCGGATCGCGGCTGTCAATGTACCACCGGCCCTGAGATCGAAGGGCGCCGCCAGGGGGGGACTGGGAAACCGGCGCTATCGATCCCAAGAGACCATGCGAATCGGGCGTTTTATCGTGCAGGCCCGGACAAGAATTCAAGATTCAGAAAAATCCGAGCATTTTGAAGTTCCTGACCCTCTCTTCGCGCATTTGTGTACACAAAGGCCTGCATCTTTTCCAGAACGCTTGTAGGTATTAATACATTATAGAGCGAATATATACAATGTGCATTGTATAGTTGTTCGTAGTGAATTGTATTTGTTTGAGATTCCGTGCTTTCGAAGAAATCGTAATCTGCGAGCCTTGTGACTTTACGAGTGAGGCTTAGTTCTGTTGGTCAACACCGGGGCCGCGCTCGACAAGCCATTCGCCTGTCGTGCAATTTTCCGGATCGAACGCAGCGACGGCGCGCATGATCCGGGCGGTTTCACCGGGCAAGGCAGCTTCGAACCTGACCGTGACCGTCCATTTCCCGTTGGGTTCGGACCTGTCGACGCTGAGGTTCCGGAAATCGAAGCCGCTGCTGCCGGGTGGCAGGCCTTCGGTTATCCGCAGCAGCAGGTCGCGCAGGAAGGCAGGCTTGCGGGTGCGGCAGATGTCGTTCGGCTCCGGGGCGGTGAGGTCCGACTTCTCGATGTCGTAGGTTGTGGGCGTCGGCTTGGGCTCAGGAGTGCCGGGACCGCACGCGGTTAGCGCCGCGGTGATCGCTGTCGCACCGGCCAGTACAGCCGAGAGATTGCGCTTCATCTTCATCGGCGTCTCCTGAAGGACAATCCCAAATCTGCTGAACGGTCAGAAAACGCGCGGAGCCCGGCTTTGTGCTGGAATCCTGCGCGCTCTCTGAAACTATTCGTTTTGCTCAGGTACCAACGCGCACTCAGGGGGTGACCGCCATATTGTCGATCAGCCTTGCCGGTCCGATCCGCGCCGCGACGAGCAGGCGCATCGGGCCGGGGATCGGGGTGTCGAGCGGAGCAAGGCTGGCGGCATCGCAAAGCTGCGCATAGTCGATCTGGTGAAAGCCGCCTGCGAGCAGTTCGGCTTCCAGTCCGGCCAGCGTCGGGGCGATTGGCTTGCCGCTCTCGATTGCGGCGATCGCATCTTTCATCGCCAGCGGCAGCGCGACCGCGCGGGCACGCTGCTCGGCATCGAGGTAGGCGTTGCGCGAGGACATCGCGAGCCCGTCCGCCTCGCGCACCGTGGGCACGCCGAAAATCTGCCCTGCGGCGGGGAAGGCGAGGTCGAGGTCGGTAGCCATGCGGCGGATCACCGCGAGCTGCTGCCAGTCCTTCTCGCCGAACAGTGCCATGTCCGGGCGGACCTGGTTGAACAGCTTGCACACGACCGTTGCGACACCGTCGAAATGCCCCGGGCGCGAGGCACCGCATAGCCCGTTGCTGACGCCCGAGACCGCGATGCTCGTGGCGAAGCCCTGGGGATACATCGCCTCGACCACCGGAGCCCAGAGCAGGTCCACGCCTTCGGCAAGCAGCAGCTCGCTGTCGCGTTCGAGTACTTTGGGGTAGGCGTCGAGATCCTCGTTCGCGCCGAACTGGAGCGGGTTGACGAAGATCGAGACCACGACCGCGCCTTGCTGGCCGACCCGCTCGCGCGCCTTGCGCACCAGTGTCAGGTGGCCCGCGTGCAGCGCGCCCATGGTGGGCACGAGCGCGACCGGCCCGCGCTCGCGCAGCTGGGCGACTGCACTGCGCAGTGGATCAAGGGTGCTGACGGTTTGCATTGGCGAGGCGTGCTCCGGTAAGATGACGGGGCTGCTTCCCCCGCGCCTGTCCTTAGCGGTGCAGGCGGGTCGGCGGCAATGTCAATGAGTGCAAGCAATTGCGCGCGAATCCGGTTCGTGACCGCAGGGGGCGGGCGGACCCGGGGCGCTCGCCAGGAAAGCGAATACCAGATCCGTGACTGCTCATCGCATCGTCTTCGCCAATGAAAAGGGTGGCACCGGCAAATCCACCACCGCGGTCCACGTGGCCATGGCTCTTGCCTATCAGGGCGCGAAAGTCGCCGCGATCGACCTCGATCCGCGCCAGCGCACCTTGTTCCGCTATCTCGAGAACCGGGTCGAGACCGAGCAGCGGCGCGGCATCGCGCTGCCCGGTGCGCGCTTCTCGGTCTACGACGGCGACGATTTCAACGAGCTTGACGAGCTCGCCGAGCAGATCGCCGAGGGCTACGACTTCCTGATCTTCGACACGCCGGGCCGCGACGACGCCTTCGCCCGTCACGTCGCATCGACCGCCGATACGCTGGTCACCCCGCTCAACGACAGCTTCATCGACTTCGACCTTATCGGTCAGGTGGAGAACGAGACCTTCCGCGTGAAGAAGCTCTCGTTCTATGCCGAGGTGATCTGGGAGGCACGCAAGAAGCGCGGTCTCAAGACCATCGAGGAAGGGCGTCGCGAGCTCGACTGGGTGGTGGTGCGCAACCGCATGCAGCACGTCGAGGCGCGCAACATGCGCCGCATGGATACCGCGCTTCAGGAACTGTCGCGAAGGGTGGGTTTCCGCATTTCGGGCGGACTGTCCGAGCGCGTGATCTTCCGCGAACTGTTCCCCTCGGGGCTGACCCTGCTCGACAAGGGTCACCTGGGCGAGCTGGGCACCAGCCACCTCGTTGCGCGCCAGGAACTGCGCGGGCTGGTCAAGGGGCTCAACCTGCCCCGACCCAAGAGCCAGCAGGGCGACCTCGTCGCCGCTGCGGGCCGCTGAGCGGTCGCTGGCAAGCGATGAAGATCCTGTGGATCGCACTACTGGCGGCAATCGCCTGGCGCATGATCTTCGGTCGCTGGCCCTGGCAGACGCTGGGCATCAGCAACTGGCCCGAGAAGCCGGCGCAGCGGCGCGGCAGTTTCGCCGAAGCCGAGGCACGCGTCCTGCTCGGCCTCGAGGACGATGCCGGCCGCAAGGAAATCCTCGAGGCGCATCGCCGCCACCTCGCGACGGTCCATCCGGATCGGGGCGGATCGAACGAGCAGGTCCACGCCGCCAATGCCGCGCGCGACACCCTGCTGGCAGCGCTCGAGCGTTCGGCCAAGACTTCCTGACACGCGCCATGCGATCTGCGCTGGAACGCGAAGGGAGGCGATGAAGGCGCACCGGTTTCACCCTTCGCTGCTGCGTGCCTACGACGTGCGCGGTATCTTCGGCGAGACGCTCGGCGAGGACGACGCGCATGCGCTGGGCCGCAGTTTCGCGACGGTCCTGCACCGCAAGACTGATGTTTCGCCCCGTCGCCCGCGCGTTGTCGTCGGGTACGACGGCCGCCTCAGTTCCCCGGTGCTCGAGGAAGCGCTGGTCGTGGGGCTGTGCGCTTGCGGCATCGACGTCGTACGCATCGGCCTTGCCGCGAGCCCGATGCTCTATTTCGCCGAGCGTTCAATCGATCAGGTGGAAGGCGGCATTCAGGTAACTGGCAGCCACAATCCCCGCGATCACAATGGCTTCAAGATAGTACTTGGGGGCCGCCCGTTCTTCGGGGAGGCGCTCGCCAGCCTCGGCGGGATTGCAGCTGCCGGCGACTGGTTCTTGCCCGGAGGCGGTATCGATGCGGGTACTCTCTCCCCGCCCGGAAGCGTCGTCGCCGAGGCGGGGAGGTCGCAGCGGCACGACGTTATGCCCGCCTACCTCGACGCGCTCCTCGGGGCGCTGGCGGGAGGGCCCGGAGGCTTGGCGCAGATCGACGACCTGCGCATCGGCTGGGACACCGGAAACGGCGCTGCCGGGCCGCTGGTGGAGAGACTTGTCGCGAGGCTGCCGGGCGAACATCATATGCTGTTCTCCGAAGTTGACGGGCGGTTTCCCAATCACCACCCGGATCCGACGATAGAGGCGAACCTTGCAGACCTGCGCATGTTGGTCACGGGCAAGAAGCTCGATTTCGGAGTGGCCTTCGACGGCGATGGCGACCGGCTCGGCGTGGTCGATGGCGCGGGACGCGTGGTCTGGGCCGACCGACTGCTGGCGCTCTTTGCCGCTGACGTGCTCGAGGCATATCCCGGTGCCAGCGTCGTTGGCGACGTCAAGATGTCGCAGGTCACCTTCGATGCGGTCGCGAGCCTTGGCGGCAAGCCGGTCATGGCGCCTTCGGGGCACTCGCCGATCAAGGCTGCGATGCGCGAGACCGGGGCGCTGCTCGGCGGCGAGATGAGCGGGCATTTCTTCTTCGCCGACAGGTATCTGGGCTTCGATGACGGGCCTTATGCGGCCTTGCGGCTGATCGCGGCGAGCGCGGGCAGGGGACGGGCGCTCGCGGACCTCGTCGACGCCCTGCCTCCCGCTTGCGCGACGCCCGAGATGCGTTTTCCGGTCGCGCCGCAGCGTCGGCTTGCGGTCGTCGAGGAGGTGGCCGCAAGGCTCGCTGCGCGCGGGCGCGAGGTCTGCGCCATCGACGGTGTCCGGGTCTCCTCGCCGGAGGGCTGGTGGCTGCTGCGCGCCTCGAACACGCAGGACATGCTCACCGCCCGCGCCGAGGCGGCCTCGCCCGAGGCTCTGGCGCGGCTTGTCGGCGAGATCGACACCGAACTGGCGGCGAGCGGTGTTACGCGCGGGTGAGCCGGGAACCTGCGGCCTCTCGGCGGGCTGTGCTGTCATGCGCTCGAAAAGCCCCTGCGTTTGCGCGCCAGCCGCGCCTGAACCTTGTTGCCCGACCGTGGGGCAGGGAGGCGCTGCATGAACGGCAAGGGACACGTGCCCGAGGAGATCGCGGCATGGTTCGAAGGGCGCGGCTGGCGCGTGCGCGAACACCAGCGCGCGATGCTCGAGGCGGCGGACGAGGGGCGCCATGCTCTGCTCGTTGCCGATACCGGGGCGGGCAAGACACTCGCCGGGTTCCTGCCCACACTCGCCGATTTCGCACCCTCGCGGCTCGCAGGCAAAGCGCGGCCACAGGTCCTGCACACGCTCTATGTATCGCCGCTCAAGGCGCTGGCGCACGACGTACAGCGCAATCTGCTCGCGCCGATCGAGGAAATCGGGCTCGACATCCGGGTCGAGACGCGCAGCGGCGACACGCCATCGGACCGTAAGGCCCGCCAGCGCGCGCGGCCCCCGCATGTCCTGCTCACGACGCCCGAATCGCTCGCGCTGCTGCTCAGCTATCCCGAGGCAGAGACGCTGTTCTCGGGGCTCCAGCGCATCGTCATCGACGAGGTTCACGCCTTCGCGACCGGCAAGCGCGGCGACATGCTCGCATTGTGCCTCTCGCGCCTGCAGGCGCTGGCACCGCAGCTTCGCCGCGCCGCGCTCTCCGCGACATTGGCCGATCCCGACGACTATCGCGGCTGGCTCGCGCCCTGGGGCGATATCGATTCGGTCGCGCTCGTCGAGGGCGAGGCAGGCGCGCCGCCCGAGGTCGAGATCCTGCTTCCGCGCGAGGAGCGAATTCCCTGGTCAGGCCATGCCGCGACATGGGCAATCGAGCAGCTGATCGAGCAGATCGCGGCGCATCGCACGACGCTGGTCTTCACCAATACCCGCTTTCTCGCCGAATATATCTTCCAGGAGCTGTGGTCGGCGAACGAGGACAACCTGCCGATCGCGATCCACCACGGCTCGCTGTCGAAGGAGGCGCGGCGCAAGGTCGAAGGGGCGATGGCGCGCGGCGAGCTGCGCGCGCTGGTCTGTACCGCGAGCCTCGATCTCGGCATCGACTGGGGCGACATCGATCTCGTCGTGCAGATGGGAGCGCCCAAGGGCTCCTCGCGCCTGCTCCAGCGTATCGGGCGCGCCAATCACCGGCTCGACAGCCCCAGCCGCGCGGTGCTTGTTCCAGGCAACCGCTTCGAGTTTCTCGAGGCCTTCGCCGCGCAGGAGGCGGTCATTGCCGGGCAGCGCGATGGCGACGGCTTTCGCCCGGGCGGGCTCGACGTCCTCGCGCAGCACGTCATGTCGCTCGCCTGTGCCGGGCCGCTCGACGAGACGCGCCTGCTCGACGAGGTGCGCTCGTCCACACCCTATGCCTACGTCGATGCTGCTGTGCTCGCGCGCGTGCTCGATTTCGTCGCGACCGGGGGCTACGCGCTGCGCAGCTACGAGCGTTTCCGCCGCATCGTGCGCGAGCGTGACGGGACCTGGCGGCTGACTCATCCCGACCATGCCGCGCGGCACCGGCTCAATGCCGGGATCATCGTCGATTCCGAAATGCTCGAGGTACGCTTTCGCAACGGACGCTCGCTTGGCAAGGTCGAGGAGGGGTTCGGCGCGAGCCTCTCGCCGGGCGACACTTTCCGCTTCGCTGGGCTCGATCTCGAGGTCGAGACGATCAAGGATCTCGACCTGGTGGTGCGTGCGGCGCGGCGATCGGCGACGATCCCCAGCTACATGGGCCAGCGCATGCCGATCTCGACCCATCTGGCCGACCGGGTGCGGGCGATGCTCGCCGACCGTGCGGGCTGGGCGCGATTCCCCGACGACGTGCGCGAGTGGCTCGAGGTGCAGGCCTGGCGTTCGCACCTGCCCGCGCCGGGTCGGCTGCTCGTGGAGAGCTTCCCGTACCGCGATCTTGCCTATACCGCCTTCTACACTTTCGAGGGCTGGAACGCGAACCAGTCGCTGGGCATGCTGGTGACGCGGCGCATGGCCGACCGCGATCTCGGGCCACTCGGCTTCGTCGCGACCGACTACACGCTCATCGTCTGGGGGCTGAAGCCGATTGCCGATCCCGCAGCGCTGCTCTCGCCCGATATCCTCACCCACGAGTTCGTCGACTGGGTGCAGCAAAGCCACCTGTTGCGCCGGGCCTTCCGCGAAGTCGCGGTGATCTCGGGCCTGATCGAGCGGCAGGTGCCGGGCAAGCGCAAGTCGGGGCGACAGGTCACGTTCTCGACCGACCTGATCTTCGACGTGCTGAACAAGTACGAGCCTGATCATCTGCTGCTCGAGGCGGCCTGGGCCGATGCCCGTGCACGCATGACCGATGTCGCGCGCGTCGCCGATGTACTCGAGCGTGCGGCGCGCGAGGTGGACCATGTCGAGCTCGACCGGATCAGTCCGCTCGCGGTGCCCGCGCTTTCGATGATCGGGCGCGAGAACCTGCCTGCCGGGGCCGCCGAGGACGACCTGCTGGTCGAGGCAGAGAGCCTGGCCGCCATGGCGATGCGCGTCGATCCTGCGCTGGAGGACTGAGGTCGCCGTCGCGCAGGTGGACGCGCGCCTTTAGCGGGCAACAAAAAAGGGGCGGATCGCTCCGCCCCTTCCTTGGGTCCTGCGAGAGGACCGGTTCCACTTCTCGGCTTACTTGCCGAACTCGCGGAACTGTTCGTTGCCGACGAAGCCGAACTTCGTCACGCCCGATGCCTTGATGATCTGCAGCACGCGTGCCGAGAGCTCGTAGCTTGCGCTGGGCTCGGGCTGGAACTGCAGTTCGGGCTCGACCTCGTAGCGCAGCGACTGCGCCAGGAGATCGACGAGGCCCGGACCGTCAACCGGGGTGCCGTTCCACAGGATTTCGTCCTGCGGGGTGAGCACCACCTTGTTGCGGATCGGGTCCACCGGGGGCGGGTTGTTCTGGTTCTGCGAGTTCACCGGAAGATCGATGTCGATCGAGTGAGTCGCGACCGGGATGGACATGATGAACATGATGAGGAGGCAGAGCATGACGTCGATCAACGGCGTCGTGTTCATCTCCATCATCGGCGAGCCATCTTCCTTGCCGCCAGACATTGCCATGAGGTGTTTCTCCTGTTCCTGCCGGTGGCTTAGTTCGGGTCGGTCGGGTTGGTGATGAAGCCAACCGTCGGGTAACCCGAAACCTGCACGTTGTAGATGGTGCCTGCCACGCAGCGCCACGGAGCCTCGACGTCACCACGGATGTGGACCTGGGGGACCAGTTCCGGGTTGGCCTGGAGGGCTTCGGGACCGCCGGCGCGCTTGACGATGCCGTCGAGACGCTTGAACGCGCGATCACGCAGTTCTTCCGAGGTCACAGCCGTGACGTTGTTGAAGTAGACGCGGCATTCGCCGTCGCGCGATGCACCTTCGTAACCGGGCTCACCGGCACTGCGGCCAGCGGCGTCGGTGGTCGAGACGGTGAGGAGAAGGTTTTCGACCTTGTCCTTGGATTCCACCGCCGGGATGACCGGGATACGCAGCTTTTCGATCGTCTGGATAGCGACCGGGACCGCGATCAGGAAGATGATCAGAAGCACCAGCATGACGTCGACGAGCGGCGTCGTGTTGATGTCGGACATGGGTGTTTCAGCACCCCCTCCGCCCGAGGATATCGCCATAGTCTTATCCTAATCCTTGCGTTGCCTTGGGGGAGAGAGACGAGGGGTTGCGCGCATGCACCGTTCCCTCGTCTCCGTGATCCCCTACGGGAGTGAAGCCCGACGATTGGCGGGCTTCGTTATCCCGCGCTGCTTACTTGGCCGGAGCCGGCTTCGGAGCAGCTGCAGCAGGCTTCTTGATCGGGGCAGCAGCAGCCGGCGAGACCGGCTTCACGGCACCCTTCGAGGTGATGTTGGCAAGGACGTCGCTCGAGAAGCCGGTGAGCAGCTCGGCGATGCGCTTGTTGCGCGACTGCAGGTAGTTGTAGGCGAGCACGGCCGGAACGGCGACGAGCAGGCCGAGCGCGGTCATGATCAGAGCTTCACCGACCGGACCTGCGACCTTGTCGATCGAGGCCGAACCGGCGAGACCGATGGCGATCAGAGCGCGGTAGATGCCGACGACGGTACCGAACAGACCGATGAACGGTGCGGTCGCGCCGACGGTGGCGAGGAAGGGCAGGCCGCCGGCGAGGCGGGCGTTGATGGTCGCTTCCGAGCGGGCCAGCGAAGCGTGCAGCCAGTCGTGGGCCTCGAGCTCGTCGGTCATCTTGGCGTGCTGCTCTTCAGCGACGATGCCGTCCTCGACGAGCTGGCGCCATGCCGAGTTCTTCTCGAGCTTGGTCGAACCTTCCTTGATCGACGAAGCCTTCCAGAAGGTGCCGCGGATCGAGTTGTACTGACGCAGGATCTTCGACTGTTCGAACCACTTGGTGAACAGGATGTAGAACGAACCGAACGACATGATGCCCAGGATCACGACGGTGGCGTAGGCGATGAAACCGCCCTGTTCGAGAGCTTCAGCGAAGCCGAACTTGTTCTGCGGCGCGGCTTCACCGGCAGCGGCAAGGATGTCAACGATAAGCATGCGATTTACCTCTCAAGAAGAATGCAGGAGTTCGGCCGGGACGCGCCCCGCGGACCGCGGCCGATTCAATGGGTTTAGTCAAGCCGGTAGACGATCGCGGTCGAGTAGTTGCTCGAGATCGGATCGCCAGCGTCGTTCAGCGCGGGCTTGAAGCGTGCATAGCGGGTCATGCCCTCGCACGCTGCTTCGTCCAGGTCCGGGCTGCCGCTCGAATTGCTGACCGAGCATGCGGTGACGCGACCTTCAGCGCTGACCGTCACGCGAACGCCAACGCGGCCTTCGCGGCCTTCACGCGCGGCGCGCGAAGGATAGTTCTGCTGAATGCGCGCGGCCCAGCGGCCTGCGTTCTCGGTCTGGACGCCACGGGCCTTCGACGGCGCCGGGGGTGCCGGCGGTGCCGGAGGTGCCGGCGGTGCCGCCTGACGGATCACGACCGGGGGTGCGGGCGGCGGAGTGATCACCGTCTGCACCGGCGGCGGAGCCGGGGCGATGTTGATCGGCGGCGGCGGGGCCACGATCGGCGGCGGAGGGACGTCCTCCTGCGGTTCGGGAGGCGGCGGCGGGGGCTCCTCCTCGGGCGGTTTCTCTTCCTTGATATCCACGGTGGTCACCTTGCTGATGACCTTCTTGGTTGCCTCATAGGCAAGGCCCGAGATCAGCGCATAGCCGATGAACACGTGGATCAAGGCGACGATGACAATAGTGGTAATCTTGCTACCACTCATTTGCTGGTCAGCGTAAGCCATTCAGACGCATCACTCCATTACCAAGCCCCGGACCTGTACAAAAAGCACGTGTCCAAGGGCGCCGATGGCCTCCGCTGGAAGCGAAGCCCATGACGAAACTCGAAATTACCCACCCTGACGGCTGACAGTCGTCCTTTCCCATGCCGCGCAAAAGAAAGGCTTCCCGCGGGGCTTATTTGTATTTTTCGCCCCGTTGTGCAGTTTTCTTAGCGTTGAAGGGCACCCTGCGCAACGCCCAATCCGCGATGGGGTGGGTTAACCTTCGATTAGGGACATCCTCGGGGAGTGCGCAAGGCGGGGGAATTGCGTGGATTCCATTCACGTTTCATAAAGCCGCAATTTTGCAGCGGATTGGGCCTGATGACGACTTCAAAGCACCTTCTCGTCCCCGGAATCGGGGCTCTCGCTCTGGCGTTTCAGCCGCTCGCGGCAGTGGCCCAGAATCAGGTCCCCTCCCATCCCGAGGCGCTCGATTCAGCACAGCTGTCACCGACCTTCGCGGACATTGCTGCACTGGCCGATTCGGCAGGCCTTGTGGTCCATGCCCGTATCCGCAAGGCGATCCGGGTGAAGAACGAGCGCGCGCCCGGTCTCGCGCCGGGATCTGTGCGTTTCTATGTCGAGGCCGATACCCTCGCACTGCTCAGCGGGTCGGCTCCGCTGGGCGAATCGATCCGCTATCTCGTCGACCTGCCACTCGATGCGCGGGGCAAGGAACCCAATCTCAAGAAGCGCGAAGTCCTGCTCTTTGCGCGCGCCGTTCCCGGCCGACCCGGCGAGATCCAGTTGCTCTCGCCCGATGCGCAGCAGACCTGGTCGCAGGAAGCCGAGGCACGGGTGCGGCGCATCCTGCAGGCCATGGTCGCCCCCGATGCCCCGGCGAAGGTCACCGGGGTGCGCGAGATCATCTTTGTGCCGGGCACATTGGCCGGGCAGGGCGAGACGCAGGTCTTCCTCAACACCGATGACGGGTCCGCCGCCTCGCTGACGGTGCGGCACGTGCCCGGTGCGCAGCCGGTCTGGGGGGTCTCCTTTTCCGAGCTCGTCGCCGATGTCGGCAGGCCGCCTAGGCGTGACACGCTCGAGTGGTATCGCTTGGCCTGCTTCCTGCCCGCCCGGCCGCCTGTCGGCGCGAACATGTCGGAGGGCGCCGCACTGCGCGCCCAGGCCGAGGCCGATTATCGCTTCGTGATGCAGGACCTCGGGCCCTGCAGGCGGACGCTGGGCTAAGGTCGCGACGGGTCAGCGCCCTGGGGCCAGCCCCCGGGGGCAGTTGCCTTCCGCACCGGTGCACGGGGGGGCGCTGCGCCATCGCGAGGAGCGAAGGCGCTGGAAAATGCTGCCGGTCTGTCCTAGGGCGCGCTTCCGAAAGGGAGCATCGATGACCGAACCGCTGAAGATCGCACTTGCAGGCCTGGGTACCGTTGGGACCGGCGTCGTCCGACTGATCGAGACGAATGCCGCGCTGATTGCGCGCCGCGCACGGCGGCCGATCCAGATTACCGCGGTCAGCGCACGCGACCGCAGCAAGGATCGCGGCGTTGATCTCTCGCGCTATGCCTGGGCAGACGATCCGGCCGAGCTGGCTGCACGCGACGACGTCGACGTGGTGGTCGAGATGGTCGGCGGCTCGGACGGTCCGGCGCTCGCGCTGGCGCGCACCGCGATTGCCGGTGGCAAGAGCCTGGTCACCGCCAACAAGGCGATGATCGCGCACCATGGCCTCGAACTGGCCGATGCGGCCGAGAAAACGGGCGTCGCGCTCAAGTTCGAGGCGGCTGTCGCGGGTGGCATTCCGGTCATCAACGGGATGATCGACGGCGCTGCCGCCAATGCCATCGACCGCGTCTACGGCATCCTCAACGGCACCTGTAACTACATCCTGTCCTCGATGGAGGACACCGGCGCCGACTTCGCCGACGTGCTCGCCGAGGCACAGCGCCTGGGTTATGCCGAGGCCGACCCGACCTTCGACGTCGAGGGCATCGACGCTGCGCACAAGCTCTCGATCCTGGGTGCGATCGCATTCGGCGCGAAGCTCGACTTCGCCGGTGTCGAGACCGTAGGTATCTCGCAGGTCAAGGCTGCGGACATCGAGCAAGCCCATGCGCTGGGCTACGTCGTCCGCCTGCTCGGCATGAGCGAGCTCGAGCGCGATCCTGCCGGCGATCGCCTGTTTCAGCGCGTGCGCCCTTATCTGGTGCCGGTCGATCATCCGCTGGCCAACGTCGATGGCCCGACCAACGCCGTCGTTGCCGAGGGCAATTTCATGGGCCGCCTGCTGTTTCAGGGCGCGGGCGCGGGCGACGGCCCGACCGCCAGTGCGGTCGTCGCCGACATCATCGATATCGCGCGCGGCGAGAAGGGGCCGGCCTTCTCGATGCCGGTCGCCGAGCTGCAGCCTTTCGGCAAGGCCTCGTCGGGCCATCGGGTCTCGCGCTCCTACATCCGCTTCATCGTGCCGGACCGTCCTGGCGTGCTCGCCGACATCACTGCGGCCATGCGCGATGCGGGCGTCTCGATCGAGAGCGTGATCCAGCGCGGCGATCCCGATCAGGACGGCGAGGTCATCCTCGCCATCGTGACCCACGAAGGGCCCGAGGCATGCGTCACCGAGGCGATGCGTATCCTCGACGGATCGGACAGCCTGACGGCGGCTCCGCTGGTGATGCAGATCATCGGCGAATAGGCCCCGGATGCCCTGACGGCATGACCTGCCGACACGAAGAAGCCCGGCCGGACGATGTCCGCGCCGGGCTTCTTCGTGTGGAGGGGGGCGCTGCCTTGCTGCAGTTGCTCAGTTGGCGCGCATTTCGCCCTTTGCGACCTTGTCGGCGTCCGAACCGGCGGGGGCTTCGGGGATTTGCGAGAGGTCGATCAGCAGGGGCTGTTCTGGCGGGCAGGGCGGGACGAGGCACATGCCCGAAGCGGTGGCCTTGCCCTTGAAGATGCCGTCGCCCGCGACGTCCGGTGCGCGCAGGCGCCCGTCGTCGGTCCCAGCTGCGCCAGTGGGATCCTCGTCCGCGCTGGATGGTACGCGGAATTCGTCCTCGTCGGGCGCGCAGACGACGATCTCGCCCTGGCGGATCGTCTTCAGGCAGTTGCGGCGGGAACGGTCGCGGGTAATTCTGCCTCCGGTGCCGAGCATGTTTTCCGCGATTTCGCTATCGGCCTGTGACACTGTCGGCGGGTCTTGTGCCAGTGCCGATTGGGGTATCCAGAACAGCAGGGATGCCGCGATGGCGAAAAGAAATTTCGGTTTGCTCGACAACTCGGGATCCTCTGGCTAAGGCAGTTATTACCTTTCCTCCATGGATTAATCCGGAGTGAACATGCCTGAACATACCCCTGCCAGTAAAGTATTAGACCGTGTCCTCGTCCTCGAGATGGTCCGTGTGACCGAGGCCGCGGCAATCGCTGCTTCGCACCTTGTCGGTCGCGGAGACGAAAAGGCTGCAGATGCTGCCGCCGTCGAGGCAATGCGCAAGGCCTTCGACGAACTCTACATGGACGGCACCGTCGTCATCGGTGAGGGCGAGCGCGACGAGGCGCCGATGCTCTTCATCGGCGAAAAGGTCGGCGGCGCCCCCGGCAAGGGGCCCAAGATCGACATCGCACTCGATCCGCTCGAGGGCACCACGATCACTGCCAAGGCCGGCCCCAACGCGCTGGCCGTGCTCGCGGCTGCGGAAGAGGGCTGCCTGCTCAACGCGCCCGACGTCTACATGGACAAGATCGCGGTTGGCCCGGGCTATCCCCCCGACGTGATCAGCCTCGACAAGACCCCGACCCAGAACGTCGAGGCCGTGGCTGCGGCCAAGGGCGTTGCCCCGGCCGACATCATCGTGTGCGTGCTCGACCGTCCGCGCCATGCCGACCTCATCGCCGAACTGCGCGGCATTGGCTGCGGCGTGGTCCTGATCGGTGACGGCGACGTTGCCGGTGTGATCGCCACCACCGACGAGAACACCACGATCGACATCTACATGGGTTCGGGTGGCGCACCCGAAGGCGTTCTCGCCGCGGCAGCGCTGCGCTGCGTGGGTGGCCAGATCAACGGTCGCCTGCTGTTCCGCAACGACGACGAGCGTGCGCGTGCACGCAAGTGGGGCATCGATGACCTCGATCGCATCTACAAGCTGCAGGATCTCGCCAAGGGCGACTGCATCTTCGCTGCGACCGGCGTCACCGACGGTTCGCTGCTCGAAGGCGTGAAGACCTTCAAGGGCGGCAAGATGACCACCGAGAGCGTGGTCATGCGCGCAAGCTCGGGCACCGTGCGCTGGATCAAGGGCGAGCACAAAGCCTGATCGGCGCTGAGCTCCGGTAAAATCCGAAGAGGCTGGTTCCGCGATGCGGGGCCGGCCTTTTTCTTTGGCAATGCAGGATGATGGCTATCGCGTGTCCGGTCGTTCGCGCGCGTCCTGTCCGGCAGGCGGTGCAAAAAAGCGCAAGCCTCTATTGCAATCGCATGACTCCGCACTAGAGGCGGGCGCCATCAGGACCACTTGATCGTTTTCGGGGATTCGCAATGAAGATCATGTCGGGCAACAGCAACCTTCCGCTCGCGCGGGCCATTGCTGCCTATCTCGAACTGCCGCTGACTGATGCCAGCGTGCGCCGCTTCGCCGACGAGGAAATCTTCGTCGAGATCCACGAGAACGTGCGCGGCGAAGACGTCTTCGTGGTCCAGCCGACCAGCTACCCGGCCAACGATAACCTGATGGAACTCCTGATCGGCATCGACGCACTGCGCCGGGCCTCGGCGCGCCGCATCACGGCGGTCGTTCCCTACTTCGGTTATGCCCGCCAGGACCGCAAGCCGGGACCGCGTACCCCGATCTCGGCCAAGCTGGTCGCCAACCTGATGACCGAGGCCGGTGCCGACCGCGTCCTCTCGGTCGATCTGCACGCCGGCCAGATCCAGGGCTTCTTCGACATCCCGACCGACAACCTGTTTGCCGCGCCGGTCATGGCCGCCGACATCCAGGCTCGCTACGGCGACCAGTCGCTGATGGTGGTTTCGCCCGACGTCGGCGGTGTGGTCCGCGCTCGCGCGCTGGCCAAGCGCCTCGACAACGCACCGCTCGCGATCGTCGACAAGCGCCGTGACAAGCCCGGTCAGTCCGAGGTCATGAACATCATCGGCGACGTGAAGGGCCGGGCCTGCATCCTGATCGACGACATCATCGATTCGGGTGGCACGCTGTGCAACGCCGCGCAGGCGCTGATGGACCAGGGCGCAGCCAGCGTCACGGCCTACATCACCCACGGCGTGCTTTCGGGCGCTGCGGTGTCGCGCGTCAACAACTCCGCGCTCAAGGAGCTGGTGATCACCGATTCGATCCAGGCAACCGAGACCGCGCAGCAGTCCGACCGCATCCGCATCCTGACCATTGCCCCGCTGATCGGCGAGGCGATCCGCCGCATTGCCGACGAGAGCTCGGTCTCCAGCCTGTTCGACTGATCTTGCTGGCGAAGGGTGCTGCGCAAGTGGCGGCACCCCGTTCGCCAGTTCAGCGCCAGGGGTATGCGCCCTCAGGCTCGACCCTTTCGAGAAGCGCCAGCCGGCGCGCCTGACGTGACTCCAGCGCTGCGGTCATCATCGGCTGAGGCGCTTCTGCAAACTGGCGCGGTGACATCCCGAAGAATTCCACGAACTCGTGGATCAGGTGGCTCTCGTCGTAGTAGCGAAGCACGAATTCCTCGGCTTCCTCTTCGTCGCAGACCCTGCGCAAGTGGCTGGCCATGTCGAGCGCGCGGGCGCGGCGCAGGACCTGCTTGGGCGACATCCCGAAATCACGCTGGATGATGCGTTCGAAGCGGCGCCGTTCCGCTCCGCAGCGCCGCGCCGCCTCGGCAACGGTGATCGTCGGGTCTTCGTAGCACTGCAACTCGAACTGGCTGGTGACCGGGTCGGGCAGCGCGCCGTCGAACATTTCCACGCGCCGGCGGATGATCCCTTCCAGCACGGCGGTCCATTCCAGCGGCTCCGCCCCGGGTGTAAAGCGTTCGAGTATGCTGGGCACGTCCATGCCGAGCGCCTCACCCGGCACGCCCGTGTCTATCATGTCGCGCAGGACGGGGCCTTGCAGCGCGTGACATGCTCCGGGACGAAAGCCGAGCCCGGTCGCCACGAAGGTGGTGGTGGCCTCGACCGCGATTCGCCGGGAATTGGGGCCAAGAAACATGATCGGTGAGGAGGGAACGAACGGGCCGGCAGGATTGGTGGCGGTCCAGCTTCCTTCGATTTGTATACGGATATTGGCGGTGTCGGACAGGATGCCGCAGGAAACCCTGGGAGCGCTCTTTGATCTGACCTTGGCGACATAGAGCCGGGCGATCCACGGGGCGAGGTCTTCCGAAGGGGCGCAATTAAAGCAAAGTGGCTGACCCAGTCGGGAAACCTGTCCGTCGGTGGAAAGTTCGGGATCAAAGCCTGGTGGCTGCTTCAACTGCATGCAGATCCTTTGCTTAGGCGCGCTCTCTCCGGAACATAGAATATATACCAAGTTAAATATTTGCAATTGGAACGATTTCAGAAATAATTTGAAATATTAGCGGTTTGTCGGAGTGCCCTGTTGCTATTCGTTCGCAAATTCTCAGCTTTTCTGGAATGCGACGGCAGCAGCGTCGGATGATGGCAGCTCTCGCGCAAAGCCGCTTCGCCCTTGACCCGGGCGAAAGCGAAAGGGCACAGGAAGCCGATGAGAATTGAACCGGATCTCGCGCTGGCCCTGAGGCTCGCCGATGCTGCAGGCGATGCCATTCGTCCCCACTTCCGCTCGAGCGGACTCGACACGCAAAGCAAGGGCGATGCCTCCCCGGTAACCGTGGCCGACCGCGCGGGGGAAGAGGCCATGCGCCAAATCCTCGAGGCAGAGGCGCCCGAGGATGGCATCATCGGTGAGGAGTTCGGGACGAAGCCGGGCACATCGCGCCGCGACTGGGTGCTCGACCCGATCGATGGCACTGTCTCGTTCATCGGCGGGCGTCCGATCTTCGGCACGCTGATCGCGCTGCTGGTCGATGGCTGGCCGGTTCTCGGGATCATCGACCAGCCGATTCTGGGCGAGCGCTGGGTTGGTGCCAGCGGGCGCGAGACGACCTTCAACGGCAAGCCGGTGCGCACCCGCGCATGCCGCGAACTCTCGCAGGCGATGCTGGCGACGACCGGGCCGCATTACTTTGACGACCACCAGGGCCAGCACTTCATGGCGCTGGCCGCGCGCACCGACCACAAGCGCATGATGATGGGCGGTGACTGCTACAATTACGGGTTGCTCGCCAGCGGGCACATCGACCTCGTGTGCGAGGCAGGTCTGAAGCTGCACGACTGGGCCGCGCTGGTGCCGGTGGTCGAGGGGGCAGGCGGAACGATGTGCGACTGGAACGGCGACCCGCTTCATGCCGCCTCGGACGGACACGTTCTGGCGCTCGGCGATTCGGCCCGGCTCGAGGACGTGATCGAGGCACTGGCCTGCGATCACTGATCACGGTCGGGGAGGCATGGCCGAGCCGCAGCGCTTCTTCTTCTACGGCACGCTCATGGCGTGCAGCGAACATCCGCTCGCGCGGCGCCTGCATCGATTGCTGCGCTCGCTTGGCCCGGGATACCTTCCCGGGCGCCTTGTCGCGCTGCCTGACCGCAAGGGCTGGTATCCTGCGCTCACGGATGGCGAGGGCCGGGTTGCAGGAGAAGTCTATGTGCCGCGCAGGGGTTCGCTCACGCCGCACGAACTGGCCGCGCTCGATCGCTACGAGGGCTGTCTTCGCAATGCGCGGCTGAGGTCCGACTACTGGCGCGCTACGCTCGGTGCGCGCCTCGTGGCAAGGGTCGGGCTCCAGGGCGCGGATCTGCGACCGAGGCTCGCGGTGCAGGCATACGTGTGGAGCGGTGTGCTGCCGCGCGCGGCAGTGCCGATCGAAGACGGCGATTTCGCGGCGTGGCTCGCGCGGACCGGCGCGCGTGCCTATGCCGGAGGGTAGCGCGGAAGGCGGGGAGCCCTTGCCCCTTGCCAATCCCCCGTCCGGCGGGTAAAGGCGCGCCCTTCAATCGACACGGTTGGGTCTTTTACCAAAGAGATTCGCGGGTCGGCCTGGCGACAAGGGCTGCCAGGGTCGGCCGAACGTGTCCCTGAAAAGGAGACGAAAATGCCCAAGCTTAAGACCAAGAGCGGCGTGAAGAAGCGCTTCAAGCTCACCGCCACCGGCAAGGTGAAGCACGGCGTCGCCGGCAAGCGCCACCGCCTGATCAGCCACAACGGCAAGTACATCCGCCAGAATCGCGGCACCGAGGTCATTTCCGACGCCGATGCCAAGACGATCAAGAAGTGGGCGCCCTACGGGCTCAACTGAGGAGTACTGACCAATGAGCCGTATCAAGCGTGGTGTTACCACCCGTGCCAAGCACAAGCGTCTTCTCGAACAGGCCAAGGGTTACCGCGGCCGTCGCAAGAACACGATCCGCGTCGCTCGCCAGGCCGTCGAAAAGGCCGGCCAGTACGCTTACCGCGACCGCAAGATCAAGAAGCGCAACTTCCGCGCTCTGTGGATCCAGCGCATCAACGCCGCCGTGCGTAACGAAGGTCTGACCTACTCGCAGTTCATGCACGGCGCCAAGCTCGCCGGCATCGAGCTCGACCGCAAGACCATGGCCGACCTCGCGATGAACGAGGGCGCCGTGTTCTCGACCGTCATCGCGCAGGCCAAGGCTGCCCTTCCGGCCTGAGCGCCGAAGGGTATCCGGATTTTTCCGTAAGGGCGTGACGTCCGACACGGAGAAGACAAGAGGGGCGCGGCCATAAGGTCAGCGCCCCTTTTTCTTGTCACATTCCGTAGTCATGCATAGACTGGCGGAATCCGGAGACTTCCCGAATGCCGCCGATCTGCAAGATCACTGCAAATTACATGCGCACCTCGCCGAGGTTGCGACGGTACTTCACCGGGATCTTCCTGATCGAGATCGATGTCGAGAACGGCGAGGTCGTCGAGGACTTCATGTTTCCCGACTGGGCGACCCTGCGCTTCAACCAGTCGCCCGCGGTTGCCGGCAGCACCCGTGATGGAGACGTGCTCGGTACTTCGACACTCTCGGTTTCAGGGCCGCGCTCCCAGGAAGTCTACGTGCGCACCGGCAGCTTGCGCCAATGGGGCGTCCTGATTCACCCGGTCGGCTGGGTCTCTCTGATCGGCAAGCCGGCCAACGAATATGCCAATTGCCTCGTCGATGGTTTCGTCGACCCTGCGTTCGAGCGCTTTCGGCCGCTAGCGCGCACGCTGTTCGGTCCAAAGCCGGATCCGGCGGCCGAACTGGCCCGCCTGAGCGAGTTTTTTCTCGGCCTCAGACCTTTCGAGGACCCGGCGGTGGACACCATCGAGGCGGTGTTCGAGGCGCTCAAGGACCCCGAGATCGAGAGCGTCACTGCGCTGGTGGAACGTGTGGGAACCGGTCGCCGCACGCTCGAGCGACTGTGCCTGCGTGCCTTCGGCTTTCCGCCCAAGACGCTGCTGCGCCGCCAGCGTTTCATGCGCTCGCTCACGCACTTCACCATGGATCCCTCGCTCAAGTGGATCGGTGCGCTCGACGCGTCCTATCACGACCAGGCCCAGTTCGTGCGCGACTTTCGCGACTTCATGGGCATGACCCCGAGCGAATACGGGCGGCGCTACAAGCCGGTGGTCGAGCCGGTGATCCACGAGAGGGTGCGCTTCTCCAACGAACTGGCGGCCAGTCGCGCCCAGGTCTGGGCAGCAAGCGGGATCTGATCGACGCGCTGTTCGCGCAGCCGTGTCACCGTGCATCGTTGCGATTTGTGCGCCAGCCCCCTAAGGACCCGGCCCAGGACACCGCAACAACAGCCAGGCAGACCTTACGTGGACTACGCTAGTACCGGCAGCGAAGCGCTCGCGCGCATCGAGAGCGCCAGCGACCTCGACACCGTGGAGGCGCTGCGCGTCGAATTTCTCGGCAAGCAGGGCTCGATCTCGGGCCTGCTCAAGACGCTGGGCAAGATGAGCCCCGACGAGCGCAAGGTCGAGGGGCCCAAGATCCACGCGCTGCGCGAAAGCGTCAACGATGCTCTGGCCGCGCGCAAGGATGCGCTCGAGACGGCAGCGCTCGAGGCGCGGCTCGCTTCCGAGACCGTCGACCTTTCGCTGCCCGCGCCCGAAACGCCGCGCGGCACGGTCCACCCGATCTCGCAGGTCATGGACGAGCTTGCCGAAGTCTTTGCGGACATGGGCTTCGCAGTCGCGACTGGCCCCGAGATCGAGGACGACTGGCACAACTTCACCGCGCTCAACATGCCCGAGAGTCATCCCGCGCGCGCGATGCACGATACCTTCTACTTCCCCGACAAGGATGACGAAGGCCACGACATGCTGCTGCGCACGCATACCTCGCCGGTGCAGATCCGCTCGATGCTCGAGGTGGTCAAGAAGAACCCCGGTGGTGCGCCGATTCGCATCATCGCGCCGGGCCGCGTCTATCGCTCGGACAGCGACGCGACGCACACGCCGATGTTCCACCAGATCGAGGGCCTCGTCATCGACAAGGGCATCCATCTGGGGCACCTCAAGTGGACGCTCGAGACTTTCCTCAAGGCCTACTTCGAGCGTGACGACATCGTCCTGCGCCTGCGTCCCAGCTACTTCCCCTTCACCGAGCCTTCGGTCGAGGTCGACGTGGGCTATGCCGTGGAGAACGGCCGCCGCGTGGTTGGCGGTTCGGGCGATGCACCGGGCCATGCCTGGATGGAAGTGCTCGGCTCGGGCATGGTCAACCGCCACGTGATCGCCGCAGGCGGGCTCGATCCCGACGAGTGGCAGGGCTTTGCCTTCGGCACCGGCGTCGATCGCCTCGCCATGCTCAAGTACGGCATGGACGACCTGCGCGCCTTCTTCGACGGCGACGTGCGCTGGCTCTCGCATTACGGTTTTTCCGCCATGGACGTGCCCACCCTCTCGGGTGGCGTCGGCACCCCGGCCTGAGCGGAAAAAGAGGATACCAAGACGATGAAATTCTCGCTTTCCTGGCTCAAGCAGTTCCTCGAGACCGAAGCCTCGGTCGAGGACGTGGCAGCGACGCTCAACCGCATCGGCATCGAGGTCGAGGGCATCGAGGACCCGGCCGAGAAGCTCGCCGGTTTCCGTGTCGCCAAGGTGCTGACCGCGGCCAGGCATCCCGATGCCGACAAGCTGCAGGTGCTCTCGGTCGATACCGGCGAGGGTGAGCCGCTGCAGGTGGTCTGCGGCGCGCCCAATGCGCGTGCGGGCATGCTCGGCGTGCTCGGCGTGCCCGGCGCGACGGTGCCTGCCAACGGCATGGTGCTGAAGAAGTCGGCCATCCGCGGCGTCGAATCGAACGGCATGATGTGTTCGGTACGCGAGTTGGAACTGGGCGATGCGCACGAAGGCATCATTGAGCTGCCCGAGGACGCGCCGGTCGGTGCAGCCTTCGCCGATTACCACGGCGCGGACCCGGTGCTCGACGTCGCGATCACCCCCAACCGCCCCGACTGCATGGGCGTCTACGGCATCGCCCGCGATCTCGCCGCAGCGGGGCTGGGCACGCTCAAGCCGGTTGCCGCGCCCGCGATCGAGGGCAGTTTCGCGTGCCCTGTCGAGATCCGCACCGAAGACGCTGACGGCTGCCCCGCCTTTTACGGCCGTGTCATCAAGGGCGTGACGAACGCCGCCTCTCCGCAGTGGCTGCAGGAGCGTCTCCAGGCCGCCGGGCAGCGCCCGATCTCCGCGCTCGTCGATGCGACCAACTACGTGATGCTCTCCTATGGTCGTCCGGCGCATGCCTACGACCTTGCCAGGCTCGACGGCGCGGTCGTCGCTCGCGAGGCGAAGCCGGGCGAGACGGTCCTTGCTCTGAACGAGAAGGAATACGCGCTCGAGCCGGGCATGACCGTGATCGCCGACGAGAGCGGCGTCCACGACATCGCCGGGATCATGGGCGGCGAGCACTCGGGCTGCAACGATGCCACCACCGACATCCTGCTCGAGATCGCCTACTTCGATCCCGAGCGCATCGCGCGCACCGGGCGCAAGCTCAACCTTACCTCCGATGCGCGCAGCCGTTTCGAGCGTGGTATCGACCCCGCGTTCCTCGACGATGGTCTCGCGCTCCTTACCGGGCTGATCCTCGAGCTGTGCGGTGGCGAGGCCTCGCAGGTCGTGCGCGCAGGCGCTGCGCCTGCAACGCCGAAGATCGTGCACTTCGATCCCGCGCTGACCGGCAGGCTCGGCGGGGTCGAGATCGATCCTGCGCAGCAGAAGACCATTCTCGAGAGCCTCGGCTTCTCGGTCGTCGAGGAAGCAGCCGGTTTCGACAAGGCCTGGGCGGTCACCGTTCCGGGCTGGCGCCCCGACGTCGACGGCGCACCCGACCTCGTCGAGGAAGTCGTGCGCATCCACGGCCTCGACAATGTCGAGAGCGTCGCCCTGCCGCGCGCCGAGGGCGTTGCCGTGCCGACCGCCACGCCGCTGCAGAAGCTCGAGCGCCGCGTGCGCCGCGCAGCCGCTGCGCGCGGGCTCAACGAGGCGGTGACCTGGTCGTTCCTGCCCGAGGGCGAGGCCGCGCTCTTCGCCGAGGGCAATGGCGGCATGTGGTCGCTCGCAAACCCGATCAGCGAGGACATGAAGGTCATGCGCCCCTCGCTCTTGCCGGGCCTGCTCTCCGCGGCGAGGCGCAACCTCGATCGCGGGGCGGCCTCGCTGCGCCTGTTCGAGCTGGGCCGCCGCTACCTGCGCGGCGCCAAGGGCGCGAGCGACGAGCGCCTGACGCTCGGTCTCGTGCTTGCGGGCGAGAAGGTCCAGCGCGGCTGGGCCAGCGGCAAGGCCGTCGCCTTCGACGCCTTCGATGCCAAGGCCGAGGCCATGGCACTGCTCGCCGAGGCGGGTGCTCCGGTCGAGAAGCTGCAGGTCATGGGCGAGGCGGGGCCGCAGTTCCACCCCGGCCAGTCGGCGACGCTGCGCCTCGGTCCCAAGAACGTGCTGGCGCGCTTCGGCATGTTGCACCCCGCCACCGCCAAGGCCTTCGACATCGACGGGCCTGTCGCGATGGTCGAGATCTTCCTCGAGGCGATCCCGGGCAAGAAGGGCGCGGCCAGCTTCGCGCGCGCATCTTACGCACCGCCCGCATTGCAGGCGGTAACGCGCGACTTTGCCTTCCTCGTCCCGGTCGATCTTCCCGCCGGTGACCTCGTGCGTCTTGTACAAGGCGCCGACAAGGCCAACATAGTCGCGGCCCGCCTGTTCGACGACTTCCGCGGACAGGGTGTGCCCGAGGGGCACAAGTCGCTGGCCCTCGAGGTCACTCTCCAGCCGCTCGAGAAGAGCTACAAGGACGAGGACCTCAAGGCGGTCGGCGAGAAGGTGAAGGCTGCCGCGGCCAAGGTCGGGGCGGTGCTGCGCGGCTGATCGCGCATGACCATGCACGAAACGGACAGGAGATCATCGGTGTCGGACGTTGAATTGCTCAGCATAAGCTCCGGCGATCTCACTGCCCGTATCAACCCGCTCGGTGCCGAGCTGTGGTCGCTTGCCGATGCCAGGGGCCGCGAGTTCATGACCGCGGCCGATCCCGCATACTGGACCGGGCACGCGCCGCTGCTCTTTCCGATCGTGGGTGCGCTCAACGAAGGGCGCTACCGCGTTAACGGGTCGGAGTATGCCTTGCCGCGCCACGGCTTCGCGCGCCACAGCCGCTTCGAGGTCCTGATCGCCGAGGCGGAACGGGTGATGTTCTCGCTTTCGGCCAGCGACGAGACCCGCAAGGTCTACCCCTTCGAGTTCAAGCTCAACGTCAACTTCCGGCTGATCGAGAAGAAACTCTCGGTGGGTGTGGGCGTGCAGAACTGCGGCGACGTGCCGATGCCCTTCAGCTTCGGGTTCCATCCTGCCTTCGCCTGGCCGCTTCCCGGCGGGGCGGCCAAGGAGGACCATGTGATCGAGTTCGCCGATGCCGAACCGCACCGCGTACGCCAGCTCGAGGAGGACACCGGGCTGCTCTCTCCCGAACGCCGCCACGGTCCGGTCAAGGGCAGTGCCTTCACGCCGCGCGCCGAACTGTTCGAGCGCGATGCGATCATCTGGGACAAGCTCAACAGCCGCAAGATCGTCTTCGGGCCCAAGGCAGGGCCGCGTGTCGCGGTCAAGTTCCCCAGCCTGCCCATGCTGGGCATCTGGCAGAAGCCGGGCGCCGACTTCCTGTGCATCGAACCATGGCAAGGCATCGCCGACCCGGTCGGCTTTTCGGGCGATTTCCGCGAGAAGCCGGGCGTGATCTCGGTCGCGCCGGGCCAGACGACTTTCCTCGAAATGCACATCGCCGTTCTCGACGGCGCTTGAGCGCGCCTTCTGGCGGCACTTCGGGCCTCGCTGTGCATTTGCAGGTCGTGGCCAGTTCTCGCCCGAGCGACCTTCCCCAGCCGCCTTCACTAGGCATTGCCCCCCTACTCAGGAGACCCTTTGATGAAGACTGCCCTCGTAACCGGCGCCACCTCGGGTATCGGCGCGGATTGTGCGCGCGCCTTCGTGGCGGCAGGCTGGAAGGTCATCGCCACCGGACGGCGCGCCGATCGCCTTGCCGCGCTGGTCGAGGAACTGGGCGCTGACAAGGTTCATGCCTGCACCTTCGACGTGAACGACGAGGCCGCGCGCGACGCCGCGCTCGATGCCCTTCCGGCAGACTTCAGCGAGATCGACTGTCTGGTCAACAATGCCGGCCTCGCGCTCGGCACCGAACTGGCGCAGGAGAGCAATCTCGACAACTGGAAGACGATGATCTCGACCAACGTCACCGCGCTGGTCTCGCTCACGCACAAGCTCCTGCCCGCGCTGATCGCGCGCAAGGGCATGATCGTGAACCTCTCCTCGGTCGCGGCGACCTACCCTTACACCGGCGGCAACGTCTATGGCGGGACCAAGGCCTTCGTGCGCCAGTTCTCGCTCGGCCTGCGCTCCGATCTTGCCGGGACCGGCGTTCGCGTCACCTCGATCGAGCCGGGCATGGTCGAGACCGAGTTCACCGTGGTGCGCACCGGCGGCAACCAGCAGGCCTCGGACGATCTCTACAAGGGCGTGAACCCGATGACCGGGGCCGACATCGCCAATACCATCGTGTGGGTCGCCGGCCAGCCACCGCACCTCAACATCAACACGCTCGAACTCATGCCGGTCAACCAGTCCTTCGCGGGCTTCAAGGTCACGCGCGAGGACTGAGCGCAGCGCTGCCAGCAGCACCATTGCGATAAGCCCCGCGCCTGCGTAAAGGCGCGGGGATGAGCAATTCACGCCGTACCTTCGCGATCATCTCGCACCCCGACGCCGGTAAGACCACGCTGACCGAGAAGCTGCTGCTGCAAGGCGGCGCGATCCACCTCGCCGGTCAGGTCAAGGCGCGCGGCGCGGCGCGGCGCGCGCGTTCGGACTGGATGAAGATCGAGCAGCAGCGCGGCATTTCCGTGACCAGTTCGGTCATGACCTTCGAGCGCACCGACGCCAATGGCGACACGGTGACTTTCAACCTGCTCGACACCCCGGGCCACGAGGACTTTTCGGAAGACACCTACCGCACGCTCACCGCCGTCGATTCGGCGATCATGGTGATCGACGCGGCCAAGGGCATCGAGCCGCAGACCCGCAAGCTCTTCGAGGTCTGCCGCCTGCGCTCGGTGCCGATCATCACCTTCATCAACAAGGTCGACCGCGAGGGCCGTGCCTGCTTCGACCTGCTCGACGAAGTGGCCGACATGCTTGCGCTCGACGTCTGCCCAATGGCCTGGCCGGTCGGTATGGGCGGCCTGTTCCAGGGCATCCTCGACCTCGCCACCGGCAAGGTCAGCCGTCCCGAGGGCGGCTCGAAGGAGTTTCTCGGCAAGGTCGACGAGAACGTCGAACTGCCCGCAGATGTCGCCGACGAACTGGAACTGGCGCAAGTCGGCTATCCCGAGTTCGAACTCGAGGCCTATCGCGCCGGCGACCTGACGCCGGTCTATTTCGGATCGGCGCTCAAGAATTTCGGCGTGGCCGAGCTGATCGATGCGATTTCGCGTTATGCTCCGCCGCCGCGCCCGCAGCCGACCGAGGACGGTCCGGTCGATCCGGCCGAGAAGGAAGTCTCGGGCTTCATCTTCAAGGTCCAGGCCAACATGGACCCGATGCACCGTGACCGCATCGCCTTCATGCGGCTCGCCTCGGGTACCTTCAAGCGCGGCATGAAGCTCACCCCTTCGGGCCTTGGCAAGCCGATCGCGATTCACTCGCCGATCATGTTCTTCGCGCAGGACCGCGAGATCGCCGACACCGCAGAGCCGGGCGACATCATCGGCATTCCCAATCACGGGACCCTGCGTGTGGGCGACACCTTGTCGGAAAAGAACAAGATCCGCTTCACCGGCCTGCCCAACTTCGCGCCCGAGATCCTGCGCCGCGTCGCGCTCAAGGACCCGACCAAGACCAAGCAGCTCAGGAAGGCGCTCGACGATCTTTCCGAAGAGGGCGTGATCCAGGTCTTCTACCCCGAGATCGGTGCGCAGTGGATCATCGGCGTGGTCGGCCAGCTCCAGCTCGAGGTGCTCATCTCGCGGCTCGAGGCCGAGTACAAGGTCGAGGCGATGCTCGAGGCCTCGCCTTTCGATACCGCGCGCTGGCTCAAGGGCAGCGAGAAGGCGCTCTCGGACTTCGCCGACTTCAACAAGATGAACCTCGCGCGCGACCGTGACGGCGATCTCGTCTTCATGGCCCGCTCGGCCTGGGACGTGAGCTACCAGCAGGAGCGCAATCCCGAGCTGGCCTTCAGCGCCACCAAGGAGCGCTGAGCGCAGGCGGCTGCGCGCGGCCTGATCGCGCCGGCCTTGGAAACAAGGCCTCCCGTGCCTAGTTTCCTTGGAAGGACATCGCAGCCGGGACAGCTTTTTGCCGCTTACCTTCGCCAGTTACAACATCCGCAAGGCGGTCGGTCTCGACCGTCGCCGCGACCACGAGCGCATCTTGCGCGTCCTGCTCGAGATGGATGCCGACGTGGTCGCGTTGCAGGAAGCCGACCGGCGTTTCGGGCGGCGCATGGCGGCGCTTCCGCTCGATGCGATTCAGGCCGCGACCGACTACGTTCCCGTTCCCCTCTCGATGAAGCCCGACAGCCTCGGCTGGCACGGCAATGCCCTGCTGGTGCGGCGCGGGATCGACATCGTCGATGCCGCCGCGGTGCCACTGCCGGTGCTCGAGCCGCGCGGGGCGATCCGTGCCGACCTCGATGCGGGCGGCCAGCGCGTGCGCGTGCTCGGCATGCATCTCGACATCTCGGGCCTGCGCCGTCGTCATCAGGTGCGAACGGTGCTGCGCCACGTGACCGATTGCGACGGCGATTGTCCGACGGTGATGATGGGCGATTTCAACGAGTGGGCGCGCAAGGGCTGTTTCCGCGAATTCGGAGAGGACTGGCGGGTCCTGGCACCGGGGCGCACCTTTCCCTCGCGCCAGCCGCTCGCGTTTCTCGATCGCATGATAATATCCGCACAATGGAGTGTTCTTGGAACAAGCGTGCACCACAGTGCGTTGTCGGCGATAGGATCGGACCATCTGCCCATTTTTGCACGCCTGGATCTGCCTAAGAATTAGGCAGGTGCCTTAAGCTTGGGCATGTCTCCCTCGAGCCTTCCTCTCGAATGTCTTAACCATCCCCGGATTTGGTGCTTGCGCAAACTGGCATAAGGTTTGCTTAAGGTTTTCGAGGCCGGCACAGGGACCGGTGACAAACAGGGGACAGGCATGAAGTTCATCATAGCCATCATCAAGCCCTTCAAACTCGACGAAGTTCGAGAGGCGCTTGGCGCAATCGGGGTCGCGGGCATGACGGTGTCCGAGGTGAAGGGATTCGGTCGTCAGAAGGGGCAGACTGAAATCTATCGCGGGGCGGAATACTCCACGAACATGCTTCCGAAGGTTAAGATCGAGGTGGCAGCGCCCGACGATCTGGCACCCAAGATCGTCGAAACCATCCAGCAGGTCGCCAGCACCGAAGCCATCGGTGACGGCAAGATCTTCGTCCTCGACCTGGCATCGGCCGTGCGCATCCGCACTGGCGAGGCCGGCGACACCGCGCTTTGAGGAGGCCCGACAAGATGGACCGCAAGATTCTCTGCAGCGCTGGCGCTCTCGCCGGTTCGCTGTTCGCCGCCATGCCGGCCTGGGCGCAGGAAGCTGCCGCCGAGGCCGCGGCCAAGCCCGTTCCCAACCCCGGCAACAATGCCTGGATGATGACCTCGACGGTCCTCGTCCTGCTCATGATCCTGCCCGGTCTGGCCCTGTTCTACGGCGGCCTGACCCGCTCGAAGAACATGCTCTCGACGATGACGCAGGTCGGCGCGGCTGCCGCGCTCGCCATGCTCATCTGGGTGATCTACGGCTACTCGACCGCGTTCGGTCCCGAAGGCAACGCCTTCTTCAGCTGGGGCAACCTGTTCCTCTCGGCGACCACGCCTGACAGCACCGCTGCGACCTTCTCGGATGAAGTGATCAGCGAGTACGTCTTCATCTCGTTCCAGATGACCTTCGCCGCGATCACCGCCGCGCTCGTCTTCGGTGCGACGGTCGAGCGCATGAAGTTCTCGGCGGCCATGGTCTTCGTGGCCGTGTGGCTGACGATCGTCTACTTCCCGATCGCGCACATGGTCTGGGCCGGTGGCGGTCTGCTGTTCGACATGGGTGCACTCGACTTCGCGGGCGGTACCGTGGTCCACATCAACGCCGGTGTCTCGGCGCTCGTGGCCTGCATGATCCTCGGCAAGCGCAAGGGCTATCCCACCGAGCCGATGCCCCCGCACTCGCTGACGCTGACCATGGTCGGCACCGGCCTGCTGTGGGTGGGCTGGTTCGGCTTCAACGCCGGTTCCGAGCTTGAGGCCGACGGCACCGCCGGTCTCGCCATGATCAACACCTTCGTCGCCACCGCTTCGGCTGGCCTGTTCTGGATGCTCGCCGAGCGTCTGGCAGGGCACAAGGGCTCGGCGCTCGGCTTCTGCTCGGGCATCATCGCCGGTCTCGTTGCGGTCACCCCGGCAGCCGGTAACTCGGGTCCCTTCGGTGCGATCGTGCTCGGCGCCATCGCCTCGATCATCTGCTTCTTCATGGTTTCCAAGGTGAAGCCTGCTCTTGGCTACGACGACTCGCTCGACGCTTTCGGCATCCACGGCGTGGGCGGCATCGTCGGCGCCATCGGCACCGGCTTCGTCTACCAGCCGAGCCTCGGAGGGCCCGGTGACGGTTCGACCGCGATGATGGCCCAGGTCATCATCCAGATCGAAGCCGTTCTCATCTCGCTCGTCTGGGCGGGTGTGGGTACCGCGATCGCCATCTTCGTCGCCAAGCTGATCACCGGCCTGCGTGTCAGCGAAGAGGTCGAGCACGAAGGTCTCGACATCGGCGAGCACGGCGAACGCGCCTACAACTGATTTCAAGGATTGCTGGTGGGCCAGCCTCAGGCGAACCCACCGGCTCACCGTGTTCCTCCTGCGAACACAGACTGACGGGCCGGGGCGCAATGCTCCGGCCCATTTTTCATGGGTTCTCGGGCCTTGCTGGGCTGACCTGCTGCGGTTTTGCTTTGCCCGCCCGGTGTGCTTGTGGAATGCTGCGGGAAAGCCCCGAGGCCGGTTCGCGGCGCGGGTGCAGGTCCAGCACATGGGGGCACCATGAAATTCATCACCGCGATCATCAAGCCGTTCAAGTTCACCGAGGTGAAGGCGGCGCTAAGCGATGCCGGAATTTCCGGTCTGACGGTGTCCGAGGTGAGTGGGTTCGGTCGCCAGAAGGGCCAGACCGAGGTTTATCGCGGTGCCGAGTACAGTTCGAGCATGATGCCAAAGCTCAAGCTTGAGATCGCGGTATCTGATGCCTTTGCGGAGACCGTCGTCGAGATCCTGCTCAAGGCGGCTTCGACCGGCGAGATCGGCGATGGCAAGGTTTTCGTGTTCGACCTGGCGGACGTGTTGCGCGTGCGCACCGGCGAGCAAGGGGACATCGCGATCTGACGGCCCGGCAAGGGATGGAGCGCTTCAGGGCTGCGAAGCCGTGCGCTCACGCCATCCTCGAGGGGCCATCCCGTCTGGCCAACAGAGCCAGACGCCCTTGCGACACCAGCGCTGGTATTGCGGCCTCGTGGTGAACGTCGCGGCGCCGTCCGCTATAGGACGGCGCGCGCTCTGAGGCGGCGACGAATCTCGGCTTACTGGCCCCCTGCCAGCATATCGATGATCTGGCGAATCGGTGATACGTCGTAGCCTGCAGCGGCTGCCTGCGCGGCAATCACACCGGGGTTGTCGCCGGATTTAGCGCGGGCCAGCGACCACAGCAGGGTGGAGCGCGTTCCCGAGCGGCAATAGGCGAGTACAGGACCTGCGGACTGGGCGAGGGCCTGCGCCATGGCATCGACCTGAGCCTGGCTGAAACCACCGTGACCCACGGGGATCGCGCAATAATCGATCCCGGCTTCACGCGCGGCGGCCTCGATTTGCGGGCCGGGGACCTGGTCTTCGCTTTCGCCTTCGGGGCGATTGTTGATGATCTGCGTGATTCCCATCGCCTTGGCCTCGGCGACGGCATCGATGCCGATCTGGGGGCTGGCATAGAAGGAATCGGTCACTTTGCGGAACATTTCGGGTCTCCGGTCGAATTCGCAGCAAGCCCTGGGCCGGTTTGGCGCGGGTTGTTCTTCTCCTCCAAAGCCGTGCAGAGCCCGCGTTGCAAGCCTTGACTGCCCCGATTGCCGGGTAATCTGTGGAGCTGTTCGCAATGCGGTGCGTAATTCTATTCGCCATCACGGCCAGAGTAGTGTACGAATCGCGCTTGCAGGCACGACGGATCGCTACCGGTCCGGCTGGTCTGACGCCCCGGCGCGGCTCGTCCACGTGTCCGGGCGACTGCTTTTAGGGCGCATCGAAGGTACGTTCGTAAACATGGGTTTTGATAGAGGTCGTCGCGGAAGGGGACGCGACAAGCGGGATCGGTTTGGAGAGGACGATTTCGATCCGTTCTTCGCGGGACAGGATCGTTTCGGAGGCGGAGACCGATTCGGTGGGGGTGATCGCTTCGGAGGCGGTGACCGCTTCGGCGGCGGCGGCGGTTTCGACGACCGCGGCGGTTCGCGTGGCCCGGGTGGCCCGCGCGGCGGTGGCGGCGGTGGCCGCGGCGGCATGCCCGCACAGGTCGTTGGCCAGGGCCGCGGCACTGTCAAGTTCTTCAACTCTGCCAAGGGCTTCGGCTTCATCCAGCGCGACGAAGGCGGCGATGATGTGTTCGTGCACATCTCTGCGGTCGAACGCGCGGGTCTCGAAGGCCTCGCCGAAGGTCAGCAGCTGGAATTCCAGCTCGTCGATCGTGGCGGCAAGGTTTCGGCGACCGACCTCGTTGCCGTTGGCGACATCATTCCCGTCGAGAAGCGCGAGGCTGCCCCGCAGCGTCAGCTGACCGGCGAGAAGGCCACTGGCACCGTCAAGTTCTTCAACTCCATGAAGGGTTTCGGCTTCATCACGCGTGATGACGGTCAGCCGGACGCCTTCGTGCACATCAGCGCGGTCGAGCGTTCGGGCATGCAGGGCCTGAACGAAGGTGACCGTGTGGAGTTCGACATCGAGGTCGATCGACGAGGCAAGTACTCGGCGGTCAACCTGATGCCGCTTCAGGGTTGATCGTTGCCGCAAGTCCCCGGTCGGTTTGACCGGGGAACTGCACAAGCCTAAAAGCGCGCAAATGGCGGCCCGGTCGGGGCCGCCATTTGTCGTTTGTGTTATCCATTTCCCGGCCCACTGATCCGAATTCGAGGAAGCTTGCCATGTCGATCACTCCGCTGATGCCCGTGTATCCCCGGTGCGGCGTTCGGCCCGTTCGCGGCGAACATTGTCACCTGATCAGCGAAGACGGTCGCCGATTCCTCGATTTCGCGAGCGGCATCGCGGTCAACGCGCTGGGCCATTCGCACGAAGGCCTGATCGGTGCGATCCAGAAGCAGGCCGAGACGCTGATGCACGTCTCCAATCTCTACGGCAGCCCGCAAGGCGAGGCGATCGCCCAGCGGCTCGTCGATCTGACTTTCGCCGATACGGTGTTCTTCACCAATTCGGGCGCCGAGGCGGTCGAGTGCGCGATGAAGACCGCGCGTGCCTATCACCAGAGCCAGGGCAACGAAGACAAGTACGAGCTGATCACCTTCAACAATGCCTTCCATGGGCGCACGATGGCGACGATCAGCGCTTCCAGCCAGGAAAAGATGCACAAGGGCTTCATGCCGTTGCTGCCCGGCTTCAAGTATGTCGAGTTCAACGATCTCGAGGCGGCGAAGGCTGCGATCGGCCCCAATACCGCCGGTTTCATGGTCGAGCCGATCCAGGGCGAAGGCGGCATCCGTGTCGCCGACGAGGCCTTCCTCAAGGGGCTGCGCGCGCTGTGCGACGAACATGACCTGATGCTGGTGCTCGACGAGGTCCAGAGTGGTGTCGGTCGTGCCGGCACCTTCTATGCCTACGAACAGTACGGCATCGAGCCCGACATCCTTGCCACCGCCAAGGGCATTGGCGGCGGCTTCCCGGTCGGGGCCTGCCTCGCCACCGAGAAGGCCGCACGCGGCATGACCTTCGGCGCCCACGGATCGACGTATGGTGGCAATCCCTTCGCGATGGCCGCGATCGGGGCGGTGCTCGACGTCGTCGGAGACGAGGAGTTCCTCGCCAACGTGCGCGCCACCGGGGAGCGCCTCAAGGGCCGTCTCGCGCAGTTCATCGGCAATTACCCCGAGCTGTTCGATTCGGTGCGCGGCCGCGGATTGTTCATCGGGCTCAAGATGAAGGTCGAGCCGCGGCCCTTCGTTGCTCACCTGCGTGACGAGCACCAGGTCCTCGCCGTCTCGGCGGGCGACAACGTCATGCGCGTGCTGCCGCCGCTGGTGATCGACGATAGCCACATCGATGAATTCATGGACAAGCTCTCGGCAGCCGCCGCGAGTTACCAGCCCGAGAGTGCATCCTGATGTCGCGCGATTTCCTCAGCCTCGCCGATGCGGGCGGCGACATGGTCGCAGCGATGATCAACGACGCGATCGACCGCAAGGCCGCGCGTCAGGGATGCGCCAAGGGCAAGGCCGATGCCGATGCTCCGCTGGCAGGCCACGTCCTCGCGATGATCTTCGAGAAGAACTCGACGCGCACGCGCGTCTCGTTCGACATGGCGATGCGCCAGCTTGGCGGAAGTTCGATCATCATGGAGGCTGGCAGCACCCAGATCGGCCGGGGTGAGAGCATCGCCGACACCGCGCGCGTGCTCAGTCGCATGGTCGATGCAATCATGATCCGCACTGACGATCACGCCAAGATCGAGGAACTCGCGCATTACGCAGACGTGCCGGTGATCAACGGTCTGACCGACCTGTCGCACCCGTGCCAGATCGTTGCCGACCTGCTCACCATCGTCGAGCACGGATTTGCACTGCCCGGTCTGCAGATGGCCTGGCTGGGCGATGGCAACAATGTCTCGCACTCGATGATCGAGGCGGCCGGCCTGATGAAGTTCACGCTGCGCCTCGCAGTGCCCGAGGGCTACGAGCCCGACGCAGGTTTCGTCGAGCGTGCCCGTGCGGCAGGCGGCGAGATCGTGATCACCCATGATCCGCTCGAGGCAGCACGTGGCGCGCAGGTCGTGGTCACCGACACCTGGGTCTCGATGGGCCAGGAAGGCGGCGAGGCGCACATCAAGGCGCTTGAGCCCTATCAGGTCAACGAGGGCCTCATGGCGCAGGCTGCCGAGGGTGCGATGTTCCTCCACTGCCTGCCCGCACACCGCAACGAGGAAGTGACAGACGCGGTCATCGACGGGCCGCAGTCGGCCGTCTGGGACGAGGCCGAGAACCGCATTCACGGCCAGAAGTCGGTGCTGCTGTGGGCTCTGGGCAAGCTATGAGCGAGGACCCGATCATCCGGACCGACGATACCGGCTTCGATCGCGTCCTTTCGTTTTCGGTACCCTCGCGTCACGCGCGCGGCCGTATCGTGCGCCTGGGCCCGGTGCTCGAGACGGTGCTTTCGGCGCATGATTATCCGCCGGTGGTCAAGCATCTGCTTGCCGAGGCGCTGGTCCTGACCGCGCTGATGGGGTCGCTGCTCAAGGACGAGGGATCGCAGCTCACGCTGCAGGCCCAGGCCGAGGGCGGCGCTGTCGACCTGCTGGTATGCGACTATCGCGATGCCAAGGTGCGCGGGTATGCCCGTTTCGACGAGGCGCAGCTGGCGCAGCTTGGCGATGAACCGCGTCTCGAAGAGCTCTTCGCGAAAGGGTACTTCGCGATCACCTTCGATCTCGCCTCCACCAAGGAGCGTTATCAGGGCGTGGTGCCGCTCGAAGGGGATTCGCTGGCCCATGCCTGCGAGGCCTATTTCGCGCAGTCCGAGCAGATTCCCACCCTGATCCGCGCCGCGGTGCGTTCGAGCGACCAGCGCTGCATGGGCGCAGGCATGCTGATCCAGCACCTGCCCGATGGTGAAGAAGGCAAGGCTCGCCTGCACGCGCAGGAAGAGCATCCCGACTGGGAGCACGTCTCGGTAATGGCGGGCAGCGTCCAGCGTGACGAGTTGCTCGATCCCGTCCTCAGCCTCGAACAATTGCTCTGGCGCTTGTTCCACGAAGAGGACGAGGTTCGCGTCGAGCCGCTCGACCTGCTCGAGCGCGGTTGCCGCTGCACGGTGGAGCACTACGCGAACATTCTCGGGCGCTTCCCCGAGGACCAGCTCTCAGAGATGCGCGATGACGACGGGACCATTCCGGTCGATTGCGCGTTCTGTTCCAAGATCCTGCACATCCCGCTGTAACGCGGGTCGGGCCGCTCCGCGGTCTCCATGCAGTCGATCGATCGCGTGGTTTTCGCGTTGAAACGTGCTAGGGCAGGGACATGTCGAAGATGGTTTCCAGATCTAAACGCCTGACTGTCATGGTCGGCGCCGGCTTGGCCTTGGCCACACTGGGTGCCTTGCCGGCCAGTGGCGTCGGATCGAGCCTTGCCATGCTCGATCGTCTGGAGCCGGGCCTGTGGGAGCTGCGCGCCCGCGATCCCGGGACCAAGGCGCAGCGCCTGTGCATCCGGCAAGGTCAGGATCTCATCCAGCTGCGTCATGGCGGGCTCGATTGCAAGCGCGTGGTCGTGGTTGACCATCCCGCCGAGGTAGCCGTCCAGTACACCTGCCCGGGCAATGGCTACGGGCGCACCAGCATCAGGCGCGAAACCGATACCCTGATCCAGCTCGACAGCCAGGGGATCGAGAATGGCCGGCCCTTCGCCTTTGCTGCGGAAGGCCGCCGCATCGGAACGTGCCGGGGCTGACGAGTTGCATTCGCGCGGCTCCCGGCCTAGCGATCGGGCATGAACACCGCCTCTTCCAGCGCTCCGGCGCAAGCTGTCGTCCTGCTTTCGGGTGGGCTCGACTCGATGGTTTCGGCCGCTCTCGCTCGTGAGCAGGGCTACATCGTCAATGCCCTGACGATCGACTACAACCAGCGCCACAGTTGCGAAATCGACGCTGCCAGGCAGATCGCGCAGGAACTGGGAGCGCAGCGCCACGTGATCCTGCCGCTCGACCTGCGCCAGTTTGGCGGCTCTGCGCTCACCGATGATATCGAGGTGCCCAAGGACGGGGTCGGACCGGATATTCCGGTGACTTACGTTCCCGCGCGCAACCTCGTGTTCCTCTCGCTGACGCTGGCCTGGGCAGAGGCGATCGGCGCGAAGGACATCTTCATCGGGGTCAACGCGCTCGACTATTCGGGCTATCCGGACTGCCGGCCCGAGTTCATCTCGGCCTTTGAGGACATCGCGACGCTGGCGACCAAGGTGGGGGCCCAGGGCAATGCGTTCGAGATCCATGCTCCTCTGCAGTTCCTGAGCAAGGCGCAGATCGCGGCGGAGTGTCACCGGCTCGGGCTCGAGCCGGCGATGAGCTGGTCGTGCTACGATCCCCAGAGCGATGGACGCGCTTGCGGGGAATGCGACAGCTGCAGGCTGCGCAAGGCGGGATTTGCCGAGGCCGGGGTCATCGACAATACGAACTACGCCGCCTGAGCCGTAGCGGCGGCGCATTTCAGGCGCTTATTCGATCCGTGACATAAACGCCGTCACATAAAGGGCCCGCAGTGCGAACTGCGGGCCCTTTATGCATGGTCGATGCGGCGCTGCTGGCCTTGGCCGGGCGCTTTGCCATAGCCATGCCGAGGGAAAACAGACGCCCATAGAAAAAGGGGGCCGGATCGCTCCGGCCCCCCAATTCTGTAAACCGTTGCCGGTTCGCTTACATGCCCGAACCCGGACCGTAAGTGATCTCGACGCGACGGTTCTGCAGTTCGCGAACACCGTCTTCGGTCGGAACGCGCGGGTTCTCTTCACCGAAGCCCTGGCTCGAGATCGAGCCGTCGGGGATGCCGTGGCTGGTGAGGTACGCACGGACCGAGTCGTTGCGACGCTCGGACAGGCCCATGTTGTACTTCGCCGAACCCGAACGGTCGGTGTAACCGGCGAGCATGATCGGAACGCTGTCGCAGTTGCCGTAAGCGGTGATCGCGCTGTCGAGAACCGTAGCGGCCTCGGGCGTGATGTCCGACTTATCCCAATCGAAGAACACGATGTAGGGACCCTTGTTGCAGACCACTGCCGGCGGCGGCGGCGGCGGCGGCGGGGGCGGCGGGGGCGGCGGGGGCGGCGGGGGCGGCGGCGGCGGCGGAGCTGCCGGTTCGCCGAAGTTGTACGCCAGGGTGCCCATCAGCGAGTGCGAGCGCCAGCGGGTGCTGAGGCTGTCGCCGGCCGGCGAGACCAGGTCAACGCTTTCCACGTTGTGGAAGCGATACTTCAGGCCGACGTCCCAGTGGTTGCTGAGCGGAGCGCGAACGCCCGCCAGAACCTGCCAGGCAAAGCCGGTGTCCGAATCGTCGATGCCGTCGGCGTCGACGCGGGCAACACCGGCACCACCGCCGATGAAGCCCTGAAGGCCGTCGTCGGGACCGAAGTCGAACAGGCCGTTGGCCATGAACGACAGGTTGCTGGCGTCGCCACCCATGTTCTTGTACGGAGCCTGACGGTAGCTGGCTTCGGTTTCCAGACGGAAAGCACCGAAGTCATAACCGAGCGTAGCGCCGCCATCGAAGCCGTTGCCGTAATCGATGGTTTCAGCGTTATCGACACCGTTGACATCGACTTCGGAGTCTTCGACGATCATGCCGCCGAAACCGAGTTCGATATACCAGCTGCCGTCACGCGCGAGCGCGGGAGTGGCAATGGCAGTAGATGCCAGCGCCAGTCCAATGACGAGTTTCCTCATACGTTTCCCCTACTAATAGAGATTTGGAGCCACCGAGTGCGGAGAGTCTCTAACCCTTCACTTATCTGCACGCAAGCGCACATTGAAGGCGACTGTTGCAATAATGTCGCGTCTGCAGGGTCTTGCAATAGCGAAGCGCTGCAGTGCGGCGTTATCGACATTGCTCCCATCCCTTGCTCTTGGTTGCCTGTTTAGGCCCCGGGAAGGATACCCAGAACCTGCAGTGCCGAGATCAGTTCGCTGACCGCGGCCCTCGCTTGGGTGTCAACAGTCGTTCCGCCGATTGGTTCCTGAACCGAAACAGTTTTTTGCCACCCGCCAAGGTACCGTCGCAGCTGTCCGAGACCAAGGTCGAAAGCCTGCATGCCCTCGCGGGCGGGCTGGAACGCCCAGTCTCCGCCGCGATGGCAGGCAATGGCCTCGTCGTGGCCCTGCCAGCCCCCTGTGGCATTTTCACCGACGATCCAGGCCTGCCCTTCGGAGGGATTCGAAGGGGGGGGGTGGCCATTTCACCCTCTACAGTACAGTGAAGCAGAAGGTCAGTTATGGTAAGTGCCTCGTTAACGAAGAATTCTTTGTGCGACTGCCCTGAATAGAGCAGGGGCAGTCCGAATCTTTGGGTGGTATTTGCAAAGTCGACTGATTCACTCATCTGTTGGCTCCGTGGATAGGCTTTTGAGGTCGGCGGCAGGGAGCGCGAAGCGCGCTCAGCCGATCACGCCAAGCCGCAGGGGGTGCGAGAGAGCGTGCGTTCCGCGCTGACGGACCTGCAGCGCGAGGCCGGGTGCCTCGGCCATGATCGCTGCGAGGGTGGCCGCAGGGATCGCGATCGCAGGCTGCTCTGTGGTCCATGCGTGGAGCGGCGCGTCGAGCGGTCCATAGGTCACGATGTAGCTCTCGCTTTCCTCGACCAACGGCACGTCGATGCCATCGGCCCAGTCCCAGGCACCGCGGGCGCGCCGGGTCCAGCGGCACAGCAGGCTGGCATCGCCCTGTATCTCACTATGGGGATGGACCGGGGAGAGCGGACGCAAAGTCACGCCGTCCAGCGCCAGCGGGGCGCTCACCATCTGCGGATCCGCCGGTCCCTGTGCGAGAACCCGGCGGTTTGCCGCACTGCCCAGGGTGGCGGCATCGAGCGGGGTTATCGCGCCATCGAGAAGCACGAAGTTCTCGTCCGGCAGGTGCGCGCGAATTGCCTCTTCGGTACCCCCGAGTCCGCGCAGCAGCCTGCCGATTCGCCAGCGCCCGTCGCCAAGTGGCTGCGCATCGGCAAACTGGATCATCTCATTGCCGACGAGGGCGCGATTGGCACCCTGCGCGAGTTGGGCGATGCTCGCCGGTATCAGTTGCATGGCCGGATCGATCAGGGTGACGATGGGCTGCGAGGTGCGGTCGAGCAGGAGTGGGCTGGCGGCGGGGAGCGCTTCTCCTGCCAGCATGCCCAGCAACGCCCGGTTGCGGCTGGCACTGCCCAGAGGGTGCAGGTCGCCATCGCCGCGATCTGCATAGAGAGCCGCGCCGCGCCAGCCCGCATCGGGACCAGACACAGCGGCGAAGGGACGGGCGCTGCGCGTCGAAGTACTTGCGGCATCGAGAGGCAGTTCGAAGGCGACGAGGCTGGTGGGAGACGCCAGGCGGTCGCGCGGGGGCGGAATCTGGCCGGGATCGGCGGCGAGCGAGGGAACGCGCGCGGCGCCTTCGGGCAGGATCCGTTCTAGCGCGAGTTCGACTCCGCCTTCGAGCCATTCCCATTCGCGCACGCGCCAGTGCCCTGGTTGTCCGGGCAGCGAGACAAGCGATCCGGGGGCCAGTGTTGTATCGAGTTCGGCGGTACGCCAGCCCACCGTCTCGCGCGCCCAGTCATGGCGGCGCGAAGCCTGCTCGATCATCGCTCGCGCCGTCGCGGGATCGAGCGCGGCGGGCAGTTCGAGGCTACGCGGTGCACCGGGCCCGGCCCGGCCAGAGCTGCGCTGAAGGCCGGGCAGATAGTCGCGTGCGGCATCGTGGTAGCGCAGCAGGCCGATTGGCTGCTCGTTCCGCGCGGCGCGTCGCCGGGTCTGGCCTTCGCTGCTGGCGAACCCGTCCTCGTCGAGCGTCCGGGTTGGCTCCGGCAGCACGCGGACTTCATTTGACGCGCGCGCGCGAAAGAACGAGCCGGGTTCCTGCCGCATTCGCATCGAGCGGCAGGACCTGGTCGATCAGGGCGAGCGTTTCGCTGAGCGAGCCTTCGAGGGAGAACCCGGCAATGCCCTCAAGGTCAACTGCTGCGTCGATGTCCTCGACTACGTCCGTCGCCAGGTCGCCGAGATGGAAGGCGTCGTCAGCGAAGACCTCGAAGGATAGCGAGGGGATGCGGTTGTAGAAGTCGGACAGGTCGAGGTCCTCGAACACGACATAGGCCAGGTCGCGGTGCGCGGGGCAATGCGCGAAACCTTCACTCGTCGCGATCAGCGGATCGGGCGCAGCATCGCCATGGCCCGTGTAAACGCGCATCGAGCCGGCGACCTTGAGGTCACCGGCCGCGCCGCGCAGCAGCTGGCCGTCCGCCCAGATGCGCCCGATCCCCGCAATGGGTCGGCTCGAGAGGGCAACCGCGAAATTGGCGGTATAGCTATAGGTGGTGAGCGAAGGGCCGGTCTTGCCGCCACCTGATCTTGCGGCGTGCTCGACGAGATCGGTTGCCCAGATGATGGCTCCGCCAACGCGCATCCGCCCGAAATGGCGCGGAAGCGCGATGCCGTAGCTCGATCCGGTGACCGCCAGTTCGCGCAAGCGCGGTCCCTGTCGCGTGCCCGTGCCGAATATGGCACGGTCGACCTGCCCGCCGACGAGCGAGCCGATCGCCCCGCCGATCGGTCCGGCCAGCGCGGTTCCCAGCGAACTGAATGCAAGAGTTGCCATGGTCGTCCTTCGATTGGCCGTGAGGGTGATCGGGTCAGGAGCGTGCAGACCGGCTCGCTAGTCGCCAGCAGGCGATGAGCTGCCATGCGGGCGGGGGCGGTCCTTCGACCACGCGGCCCAGTCCCGCATGGGCGTGGACGATCTGGGCGGGCAGGCGCTGTCCCGGTTCGCTGGCGATGGCGAGATGGAGGAGGTCGGGACGCGGGCACAGCGCGAGGATGTCGCCGGGACGGGCCGCGCCTTGCGCGTGGCTGGCCTCGACAAGCATGGGTAAGGCTGCGGCAGCCGCTTCGATCCGTGCCGCGTTATTGCCGCGCAGGGTATAGCGATTGGGCAGGCGTACGCGGTGGCCGCAGCGGGCAAGTGCCGTCTCGACCAGACCGACGCAATCGAGCCCGTGTGCGGGTTCGCGCCCGTGCAGGATGAAGCGCGTTCCCACCAGCCCGCGTGCGGCCGCGGCGAGTTCGCCACCCTGCATGGCTTCGTCTGGCACCGTGTCACCGCTCAACCCTGCGCCAGCGGATAGCGCTGGAGCAGGTCGCTGCCGGGCAGGAATGGCTCGCCGCGAAAGTTCGCAGCATTGCCGAAGCGCGTGGCGCAGGTCTCGAGCGTATGGTCGCAGCCCTCACGCACCAGCGCACGCGTGCCCGGTGCAATGGCCGGATCGAGCGGGTGATCGAGAACCAGCCCTCCCGCGCCATCGCCGGTCATGATGCCCATCTGCAAACCTGCCTGCGGTCCGTCGAGCCAGCGCAGGTATCCCCCGGCAAGCACTTCAGGATCAGGCGCGCCCGAGAGGGCCACCGCATTCGTCGAAGGATCGATGGAGAGAAGCGTCAACTCGTGCGTGAAGTGCAGCGGCGCGAGGTTGCAGCCCGGGCCGCAGAACGCGGCGCGGCAGGCCGGGCTGGTGCGCGGCACCGGATCGCGCGCGAGCTCGGCCTTGCGCGAGGTGAGCTCGGCGGCGAAGCGGCCTTCCTCCTCGCTCACCGCGCCGATGGTCCCGGCATAGAGCGTCTCGTGCGCGCCGCTCTCCCAGTCGACCACGCCGATGCGCACGCTGGCCGCATCGAACAGCCCGGCAGCCAGGTCGGCGGCGCTGATCGCCTCGTGCGTGATCGCCCCTCGCACTTCGGCGCTGTCGGGTTCGAAGCCCGCCGACTTGCGGATCGCGGAGGGCACCATGCCGGGCGAGGCGCGGTGCATGACCCCGTCGAACCACAAGTCGCGGTCGTGGGTGGTGAAGCCCAGCGTCACCCCGTCGCGGCGCGCGATGCGCCAGAACATGGCGACGGTCTCGAGTTCGGTGACGAACCAGCGGCTGGTCATGCCGCCTCCCTGATCTCGACCACGGGCACGCTCGGCGCATCGCCTGCGGCAAAGGCGCTGCCCGCGATCTCGAGCTGGTCCTCGGCAAAGCGCACCGGCACGTCGAAGAGGAATCCGGCCGTGACCTGCGCGCCCTCGGGTACCGGGTCGTCGAAAGTGACGGTCCCGAGCGCGCCCACGGTCCAGTTGCCGAGCTGCGCCACGCCGTCGATGGCGACGAGCAAGCTGTCTGCATCGGGCCGGGTGATGCGCCGGACCTGTGCCTCCGCGCCGCTGCCGTAGCGTTTGATCAGCGCAAAGCTGGCGGCAAGGCCGTCGCCGGTGCCCAGCTCCTGATCGAGCATGGTGGGCGCGGCGGTCATGGCGTTCGAGCTGAAGTCACTGGGGTCGCGCAGGCGGAACCCGCGCGCGGGGCCACGCCGTGCGCGGAAGAAGGCGATGAGTTCGCCCAGCTCCGCCTCGGAGCGCACGCCCGGGCCGACGTCGAAGCGCAGCCGCGCGTTCGACCACAGCGAATTGCGCCGCTCGAAACCCGAAGCGGTGACCGCGACGCTGGTCGAGAACTCGGGGATCACGGTGGCATCGCGGCCCAGCGCGAGCGGATAGGCGATGTCGTCGAAGGCCTGCATGGTCTCGTCTCCGTGGTGGGCGGCGGCTTGCCAAGCGTCGATGGGGGAGGGCAGGCGGGTGAAGCCGTCGCGCGCGATCTGCGGCAGGGCCCAGACGAAGACCTCGTGGGGCGCATCGCCAAGGGCCGTGTCGATCCCGGCATCGATGCGCCGCCACTGGTCGGCATCGGCGGGGGCGAGCACGAAACCGGCGAGGTAGTCCTGATCGCTGCGCGCATAGCCGAGCTTCAGGTCTATCGCATCGTGCGCGCGGCGGCGCATGGCGTCGGCCCCGGCGGTAAGCCAGTCGTAGTCCTCGACCTGGAGCCGGTCGAAGGCGGGTGCGGCCCAGCCTGCGGGCAAGTTGGCGCGGTGTACCTCGGGCATCGCGGGATCGAGGATGGTCGGGCTGAACACCAGCGCGAGCGCCTCGACCGGCGAGGGCGCCGCGGCGGCGCGCACGGCGCTCACCAGCGCGGCGGTCGACTGGGCGAGCAGCGCGCCCGCCGCATCGAGCAGCGTGGTCTGCGCCGCGCTGAGCGGCGCGCGCAAGTCCGCGATCGGCTCGGGCGCACCACCGAAGGCCGCGACGGCGGCATCGTCGTAGAGGCAGATGCGCCCGTCGGCAAAGGTCCACCACCAGGGCTCGCCGACCTGGAAACGCACCGGCGCGCCGGCATCCAGCATGATTGCGGCAAAGGCGCTGCCGACCGATTGCAGGTAGCCCATCGCCGCGTCGCTGGCGGGCGAGAGCAGGGTCGAGGGCGGGTCCCAGCCGGTGAGCGCGGGATTGCCGCCGAGGTCGCGCTGCTTCCAGTCCTCGGGGCAATGCTGGTCGAGCAATTCGTAGGACAGCGAGGCGATCGGCGAGAAACCCATCAAGGCAGCCTCGGCAAAGAAGGCTTCGTGCCAGCGCCGGGTCGGCGTGTTGAGCGGGTCGCTGCCCGATCCGGCCAGAAAGCCTCCCGCGTCCTGTTCGAGCCGGAAATAATGGCTCATGCCGACATAGTGCAGGACAGAGCCGCGATAACCGAGCTGGCGTGCGCTGCGCAGGAGCCGCGAGGGGGTCTGGATGCCCTCGTCGTCGAAGGCGGTGGCCAGCGCAAGGCCGTGCGGGGGCACCATGACATCGCCGATCTCGAGCATCGCGCGCGCGCCGTCGGCCCTGATCTCGCTGATCTCGATCCAGCCCTCGACCTCCGCATCGAGCGGCGCGTCGCTCGCGCCATCGTGTCCGGGCGCGACGAAGGAGATGAACAGCCGGTCGATGTCGCGTGGATGAACCGGATCGGCATCGGCGGGCAGCGCATAGCCGCCCTCGAGTTCGGAAAAGGCGAGGGTGACGGTGGCGTCCTCGGGCGTGCCTTCGGCATAGTTCCAGAGGCGCACGTACCAGGTGCGCGCCGCGCCGCTGGCGTCGCGTCCCTCGATGGTGAGCGTCGGTCCGTTGACCGCATCGAGCGCGACGATCCCGCCCGAACGCCAGCGGAAAGAGAGGCTGGTATGCGCGTAATCGCGATCGGTGCGGTAGGCGAGCAGCGGGTGGTCGAGACTGTCCGCGCTCTCCCAGATCAACCCGCCGAGGTCTGCATGGCGCAGGAACGAGGCGTCAACACGCAGCGCATCGGGCGCGGTGGCGATGACCGAAGCCATCATCGGACGCGGGAAATTGACCGTCCAGAAGCGCGGGTCGAAGCGCTGGATCCAGCCGCTCGCCTGTCCCTCGCGCTTGCTTGCGAGCCAGAATGCCATCGGGTCTCTCCTGTTCAGCGATCGAGCGCGATGGCGCGGCGCACCGTGCCCGCGATCTGGCGCGAGGAGCGCTGCAGCGCGCGCGGTACGCTCGCGCCGCGCGGCGCGGCGAGGCTGATCGCGACATTGACGTTGCGCGCGCTGGCTGCAGCACTGCCGTTTGCCTCGACCCGGCCTGCGCTGGTCGGCACGAAGACCTCGGGCCCGCGCTCGCCGACGAGGTAGCCGCGCCCGGGGGCGACGTTGCCTCCGGTGGCTCTGCCCGGCAGGCCGAGCAGGCCGGTGACGAGGCTGCCGAGGTCGAAAGCCGCGCCGCCGGTTGCGCCGCCACCCGAGCCAAGTGCGCCGAACAGTCCGGCGACACCCTGGCGCGCGATGTCGTCGAAGGCGGAGAGCGCGACGCGCTTGAGATCGTCGAAGCCCAGCGAACCGCGTTTCAGCGCCGAGGCCAGGCCCGTTTCGAGCGCTTCGCCCGCCCGTGCAAAGCCGCCGGTGAGGGTGCCGTCGATTTCGGCGCGCATGCGGCCAAGATCCTGCGTGAAACCTTCGGTTCCGGCGCGTACCTCGATGAGCAGGCTCTCGATGTCATCGTTCATGCTCGCGCTCCATCAGTTGTGCGAGGGTCTGGCGGTCGATGCCGGGATCGGCCGTGGGGGGGGACATGGGGCCGAGCGCAGCGGCGAGTTCGGCGGGGGTGGCCGCCCAGAACTCCTGCGGACGCCAGCCCAGCACGCGCGCGGCAAGCGCGATCAGCGAGGGCAGCGCCTCGCCCATGCGCGCCGCCTCGTTCATGCATTTCCGCCGAGAATCTGGCCAAGCAGCATGCGCAAGGGGGCGGCGCAGCGGGCAAGGCCAAGGGCAATGACCGCCTCGCCGACCTCGTCGCGGGACAATTGCTCGCGCTCTGGCAGACAATGCCAGAACAGTGCGGCCACTTCGGCAAGGCGCAGCGTGCCCGCACCTGCCCTATCGACGAGCGCGTAGAGAGGGCCAAGTTCCTCCTCGGCGGCGACGAGCGCGGTGAAGCTCGGGCGCAGGACACGATCGCGTCCGGCAATGGCCAGCGTGGCCTCGCCACGCAAGGGATTGGCCCCGCTCACGCCGGTACGACCGCACCCGAGCTTTCGAGCTGGAGCGTGTAGTTGCGCTCGCCGTTGAAATCGCCGGCATAGTCGAGACGCTGGACGAGGAAGCGCCCGCGCAGCTTCTCGCCGTCCTCGAACGAGAGCTCGTAGTCGTCGAGCGTGCCCGCCATGGCATTGGCGCGGATGCGGGCCTCGGCAGCGCTGCCGAGGAAAATCCCTGCCGCGCTGACCGAGACCGCGCGGGTGCCGCCGCCCGAGAGCAGCTCGCGCCAGCCTTGCGAATCCTTACTGGTGACGACCACGGTCTCGCCGCTCACCGACATTTGCGTGGTGCGCAGGCCCGCGACGGTCTGGTAGCTGGCGGGATCGCCGCCGTCGGAAATCTTGAGCAGGAAGGCGCTGCCTTGCTGGGCGGTCATGGGCTGTCTCCGGTAGGTCTGGCGAAAAGGGGAGAGGAAGTCGGTCAGGTGCCGAGCAGGCGGAAGGCGAACTCGATCAGCACCGCGCGGCGGCTTTCGGCGCGCTGTTCGGCGCGGGCGCGCAGGAAGCGGATCGAGACCACCTGGAAGTCCGGCTGGCTGCGCGGCAGGCCGGTGGTGCGCGCCTCGATGGCGGTGACGAGCGCGCCTGTGGCCTCGGGCGCATCGCCGCGGCAATGGAGTTCGAGCGCCACGCGCACTTCGCGCCCCGGCGCGGTCTTGCAGCTCCAGTCGCTGCTGGCGCTCGCGGCAAGGGCGAGCCAGGGCAGGCTGGTGCGTGCGGGTGCTTCCTCGTGGATGCCATTCAATTGCGCGATGAGGGCGGGATCGCTCGCCAGCCAGGCGAGGAGCGCCGTGCGAAGGGCGATTTCCATGGCTCAACCTCTCGTGAAACTAGGCCAGATCAGCGTGGCGCGGCGCCAGCGGCGCGGATCGTCGCGGCGGGCGAGCGAGCGCTCGACCATATGGCTGCGCGCGATCTGTTCAGCACTGCGCACAAGTGCGGGGACGAGCCTCGCAAAAGCGGCGCCGGCGTCGGTATCGATGCGCTTGCCGCTCATGCAAGGCGCAGCCTTCGCCAGGGACGCCACAGCGCGGCGACGGCGGCGGGAGGCAGGGGCGCGGCTCCTGCACCCTCGCGTTCGCGGTGCTGGTGGGCGGCGAGGCGCACCACGCCGTGGCGCAGGCCCTCGGGCAGCGCATCCCACTCCTCGGCCAGTCCGGCCGAGAACGTGACGGCAAGGCGCCCGGTCATCGCGGCTTCGAGACGGAAACGGCCCGCGCCCTCGGCATCGATCTCGAGCGCGTAGTCCCCGGGCGCAAGCGCGACACGCGTGCCATCGGCGGCGATCGACGAGAGCCCGGTGATCGCGCGTACCGGCCTTGCGGCGAGCACCTGCCAGCCGCTGCGGGCCGGGTGTACTTCCTCGCAGGTGCAGGCGAGCGGGACCTGGCCGGTAAAGGCCTCGCAGGTCTCCAGCGCTGCGGCGAGCAGGCGGGCGAGCAGGTCATCGTCGTGGCTGGTGGTGATGCCGAGCCAGAGCTTGAGCTCGGCGAGCACCGATGCGGGCAGGGTGGCCGGCGTGAGGACGACCCGGTTCATGGGCAACTCCGATCAGGTTCTGGCGGGCAGAAAGGTGGTCCGCGCCGCGCCTGCGCACCGCCCGGAAGAGGGGGACGGGGCAGGTGCGGGCACGGCGCGGACCGGGCCGCGGCGGTCAGCGGGCTGGAGGCGGGGACGAGGCCAGCCCTGTGCGTCTTGGGCGCATGCCGCGGCCATCAGGGACGCGTATTGGGGTTGCGCGTCAGGCCGCGATCTTGAGCAGCTTGATCGCGTCCGAATCGAGCACCTGCCCGCCGATCCGCTTGGTCGCGTAGAAGTGCACGAAGGGCTTGTTGGTGAAGGGATCGCGCAGGATCGCGGTGGCGCTGCGCTCGGCGATGAGGTAGCCGGCGCGGAAGTTGCCGAAGGCGATCGGGAAGGCACCGGCGGCAACGTCGGGCATGTCCTCGGCCTCGACCACCGGGTAACCGAGCAGGCGGTTGGGCTGGCCCTCCATCAGGCCCGGCTGCCACAGGAACGAGCCGTCGGCGGCCTTGAGCTTGCGCACGATCGCGAGCGTCTTCGAATTCATCACCCAGCTCGCACCCTGGCGATGGCCGCCCTTGAGCGAATGGACGAGGTCGATCAGCTTGAGTTCGGGATTGGTGTCGAAGCCATCGGCATCGCCCGAGCCGAGAAACTGCAGCGTGCCGAAGCTGCGGCTGGCGTCCTCGAGGGCGCTGACCGGGGCGGCGAGGATGCCGCTGGGCTGGTTGGTGCCGGTGCCCGCGATGAAGGCTGCGCCCTCGGCGCGGGCGAACTCGGAGGAGATCTCGTCGGCGAGCCAGGACTGGATGTCGAAGGCGGCATCGTCGAGCATGGCCTGGCTGGCGGCGGGGTTGGCATAGAGCTCGCCGCTCGGCGGGGCGATCTCGGCGAAGTCGGGGGTGGCGGTCTCGGGGCGTGCCGCGGTTTCGCTGACCCAGCCCGAGGCGGTGCCGCCGGTGGTGATGAGCTTGCGGTAGCCCGCGGTCCCGGTCTGGACGACCTGCGCGATGGCGCGGATCGGGCTGATGTTCTTGAGGCGCGCCGAGATCATCGCGTCGATCTCGCGCGGGACGGCATAGCCGCCGTCCGAGGGCGCCGCACCCGAGAGCGACTTGATCTCGGTCTCGCGGCCACGGCGCAGGTAGCCGTCGACGAAACCCTTCACCTCGGGGCTCGCCGCACCCGACGCGCTGCCTTCGATGATCGGACGGGCAGCGGCGCGGCTGACGCGTTCGAGGCGCGCCTTGACGTCCTCGACGTCACCGCGAAGCGCCTCGACGGCAGCTTCGGTCGCATCCTGGCGGGTGACGAGGTCGAAGGAGGAGTCCAGCGCCTCGACGGGAGGGGTATTTTCCATGGGGCATTCACCTTTCGCGGGTTGTCGGCCGCCATTTGCCGGGCGGCGCTCGATGGACACGGAGGGAAGGGGAGACGAGCGGGAGGCGCGCGGCTCAGCCGAGCAGGTGGACGCGCGCGCCGTACTGCATCGGATGCGTGACGAGGCTGACCTCGAACAGCTCGAGTTCGAGCAATTCGCGTGCGCCTCCGGCCCGGCGGCTGGCGCGGGCGCGATAGCCGAACGAGAGCCCGGTCACGGCACCGCGGCGCAGGGCGCGGGCGGCGGCCCCGCCGGGGCGGGCGATCGCGGCGATGACGCGAAGGCCGCGCGCATCCTCGGCGGCGCTCTCGATCCAGCCGATGCGCAAGTCTGGCCTGTGCTGCCAGTAGAGGGGGAGCTGTGCGTCGGTTTCGGCGAGGGTGCGCGCAAAGGCACCGCGCCGGATCGTGTCGCGTCCGGCATCGGGCTTGTCGAACAGCGCGGCATAGCCGGCAAAGCGCAAGGGTTGTGTCCCACCCGCAACTTCTTGGCGAATCATCGCAGCAGCTCCGTCGCGCCGAGCCGCACCGCCATTCCGAGCAGCAGCAGCGCGAGTACGCCCCGCACGATCCAGCCGAGCGCTGCATGGCGCGCGCTGGCATTGGCGTCACGCCATGCGCGCAGCAATTCGCGCAGTTCGGTGAGATCGCGCGGAGCGGTTTCGTCGTCGAGCCCGATCATCGCCAGCATGCGCTGCGCGCCGAGCTCGCTCGCCTCCTCGACGATGGCGCGCAAGGTGACGAGGTCCGAGCCCTCGCCAGCGGCCTGTGCGATCAGGCCGACGAGCATGTCCTGACGGTTCATGGCCGGGTCTCCTCAGGGGAATTGGCAGCGGTGGGCGCGGGCGCGGGCGCGTCGAGCCCGAGCAGCGCGCGTTTTTCGGACCGGGTCAGGAAGTCCGCGTCGCTGACCTGTGCCCAGAGCCGCTCGCGATCCTCGGCGAGCGCGGGGACGCGGTCGAGATCGACGGCGATCGCGGAATTCGCGAACCAGGGCGCCAGGCCTTCGGACAAGGCGGCGAGGATCTTGTTTGCCAGTGGCAGCAGCGTGAGGCGCCAGAGCGCGCGGTTGGCCTCGCGGTAGTTGGCGTGGGTCGAATCGCCGGGCAGGCCGAGCAGCATCGGCGGCACCCCGAAGGCGAGCGCGATATCGCGCGCTGCGGCGGCCTTCAGCGTAGCGAAGTCCATGTCCGCCGGGCTCATCGCCATGGCCTGCCACGAGAGGCCGCCTTCGAGCAGCATCGGCCGCCCGGCATTGCCCGCGCCCGCGAAGGCGCCGGCGAGTTCGGCCTTGAGCCGGTCGAACTGGTCGGACGAGAGTGCGTTGCCGTCGGCGCTTTCGTAGACCAGCGCGCCCGAGGGCCGCGCGGCGTTCTCGAGCAGCTGGCGGTTCCACTCGCTCGCCGCATTGTGCGTCGCGACCGCCTGGTCTGCGGCACTCAGGCAGCCTGCGCCATAGTGGTCGTCGCCGGGGTGGAAGTGTCGGATGTGGACGATGTTGACGCCTGCATCCTCGTCGAGCGCGGGGATCGCGATGCGCCGCCCGCCGACCTCGTAGGCATAGGCCGAGGGCCAGCCGTCCTCGCCCGCGACCACGCTCACCCGCTCGGGACGCAGCGCGAAGAGCTCGACCGGATTGCCGAGCGCGTCCTTTAGGACCTGGACATAGGCATTGCCGTGAAGCAGCAGGTGCGAGGCGAGCGTCTCGAGCAGCGACTGTCCCGCGCTCGTTGCATGGACGAGCGATTGCAGGCGTGCGTCCATGGGCTTGAGCGGCGCACCGCCGATGCCTTCGGCAACGAGGCGCACCGCGCGCTGCGCGACCGGGTTGTCGAGATAGGCGCGGCGCACGGCGGCGTTGTATTCGTAAGGTGCGCGATGCGGCGCGGCATCGGCGAAGAACCAGGGCGAGGCGGTCCCGCGCGCCAGCGGCACGCGTCCCTGCCCGCCCTTGAAGGCGGCGACGAGCGTATCGATGAAGGACATGCGGGGGCCTTTCTCGGGAATGAGGTTTTGCTGCACTTTGCCGCGGGGGCTTCGACAAGCTCAGCCTGAGCGGGAGTGAGAAGCGGTGCTTGGGCGAGGGGGCGTCCTTCGCCCGAACATCTGTTGCGTGCCGAATTCGTCGAGGGTTTTGCGGCCCGGCGGCGCGGCCGGGTGCAAGGTCGGTTCAGGCCATGCGCACGCGCGGTGCGGCGGTCTTGCCCAGCATGAGTTCGCTCAGTGCCCAGACCAGCGCGTCGGCGCGGTCGGGCGAACGCCCCGGGCCCTGATAGGCGCCGCCGGCGATTAGGCCGCACATCTCGTCCTCCAGCTCGGCGAAGGTACCGGCGTGGCGTACCCGGCCCGCCTCGTAGAGCGCCGCGACGGGCTCTGCGCGGGCGACCTTGCCGCGGCTGGCGTGGACCAGCCGGAGCGGTAGCGAAAGCGATGCGGCGCGCAGCACGCTGGCGACCATCGCACCGCCCTGGTTGGCTTCGGCGACGACGCGGTCGGCCTGCCAGCATTCGCAAGCGGTAGCGACCGCACGGGCCCAGCGCTCGGGGCTTGCCTTCTCAACCGAGGCGTCGGCGAGGACATGCGCGCTGCCGTCGGCGGCCAGTCCGGCAACGACGATCCCGCAGGCATCGCCACCGGTTCCGGCGGGCGGATCGACGCCGACGACGACGCGCGTCAATTGCGGCGTGTCGCCGGTGCGGCAGGCCTCGAGCATGGCGCGCGACCACAGCGCGCCCTCGATCTCCTCGATCAGTTCGCCGTCGAGCTCCTGGCGCCCGAGCAACGAGCGTCCGAAGGTGCGGCGGGTCTGGTCGAGGAAGCTCGCGGGCAGGTTCGCCGCGTTGTCGTTCGTCGTGCCACGGGTGACGACGAGTGTGTCTTCTCCTTCCTCGAGAATGCGGTGCATCAGCGGGACCGCGCGCGGGGTGGTGGTCGCTAGCGCTTGCGGGCGGGGGCCGAGACGCAGGCCGAACATCATGTTGTCCCAGGTGCGGTTGGCGCGCGCCGAGGCATTGTCCCACTTGGCGACCTCGTCGCACCAGGCGTGGCTGTGCTGGGGGCCGCGCAGGGTTTCGGGCTCCTGTGCCGAGAAAAGGTGGGCCTGAGCGCCATTGGGCCATGTGACCCGGCGCAGCGAGGGTTCGAACAGCGGGCGGCGGCGAGCGGGCGCGGTGGCGAGCAGTCCGCTCTCGCCCTCGACCATGACCGCGCGCGCCTCGGGCAGGCTGGCCCCGACGAGGGCGATGCGCGCGGCTGGATCGGCCTCGGCGACGGCGCGGACCCATTCGGCCCCGGCCCGGGTCTTGCCGAAGCCGCGCCCGGCCATGATCAACCAGGTGCGCCAGTCGCCGGGCGGGGGCAGCTGCTCGGGCCGCGCCCAGAGCCGCCAGTGCGTCGCCAATTCCTCGCGTTCGACTTCGGTGAGTGCGTCGAGAAGGGCGCGTCGCTCGCCTGTTTCGAGGGAGAGCAGGATGGCAAGCTGGTTGCTATGGTGCATCTCCTTGGTCTCCATCGGCTGGGCTGGCGGGGAGGTCCCTGGCGCGGCTGCGCAGCGCCTCGATCTTTGCGTCGATTGCTGCGAGCACGGTCTCGGCATTGCCGTCGCTGGCGATCGCGCGCTGGCGGGCAGCGGTCTCGCGGTGCGCGATGAGCAGGCGCAGCGCGGTGGCATTGTCGAAGGTGCGCGTTCCGCGCTTGGCGCCGCTCGCAGGCTTGATCTCGCCGTCGCGCAGGCGCTGCAGAAGTTGCATTTCGAGGTGGTCGTAGCCCTCGCATAGCGCTGCCTGCCAGCGCGCGAAGAAGGCCGGATCGCCGCGCCGCGCCTCGTAGGCCCGGGCAGGCGGGACTTGTGCCTCGCGCGCCGAGGCCGCGACGTTGGAGGTCGAGGCCAGTGCGGCGAGGAACACGTCCTGCCAGCCGTCGGGAAGACCGGCGTTGCGCTGCTTGCGCGACGAGCCATCGCCGCCCGATCGGTGCTCGACCGCCATGGGCTCTCCGTCAATGCTGGGTGAAGGGATCGGGCCGCGGAAAAGCGAATCGGCGGCGTCAATGTTCTTGTTTTGTACTCATCGAACGTGCAAAAGTCAAGCGCTTTCTATCACCCGCCTTAGCGCTTGCCGCGGCGCAGCATGGCGATTAAGCAGCGAACCTCAGGAAATCTTGCGGGGAATACGATGCTGCGGCGTCTCTACGACTGGACGATGGCCAAGGCCTCGCACCGACATGCCGAGGGCTGGCTGGCCGCAGTTTCCTTCGTGGAATCGAGCTTCTTCCCGATCCCGCCGCATCCGCTGCTGGGCCTGATGTGCCTGGCCGAGCCGAAGAAAGCGGTTCGCTTCGCGCTGATCACGACACTGTTCTCGGTGTTCGGCGGCATCTTCGGCTACCTCATCGGCTACTTCGTCTACGATCTCGTCGGCCAGCCGATGCTCGAGGCGCTCGGACTCGCCAAGAGCTTCCCCAAGGTGCGCTGTTACTTCCAGCAGCACGGCGAACTGGCGGTGCTGCTCGGCGCGATGACCCCGCTGCCGTTCAAGCTGCTGACGATCATGGCCGGGTTCATGAAGATGAACTTCCTGACGTTCGTCATCTCGGCACTGGTCGGCCGCGGTGCGATCTTCATGACTGTCGGCGTGCTGTTCCGCCTGTTCGGCGCGCCGATCAAGGCCGTGATCGACAAGCACCTGGGCAAGGTTACCGTGCTCTTCGGCGTGCTGCTGGTCGGCGGCTTTGCGGTGATCACGCTGATCGGCGGCAGCGCAGGCGGGGACAAGGGAGCCAGTTCCGAATGCGCCGCCAGCGCCGAGGCCGCACCCGCCCCCTGAACGCGCATTTCTGCCGCCATGAAAAAAGGGGCAGGCCCGAGGAAGGCCCGCCCCTTTTTCGTTTCAGCGCAGCCGCGCCTCGATCACAGGATCCCGGCGGTCTTTCCAGCGCGGGCGAACATGCCGATGATCTGCTCGACCTGTTCGGCCGAGTGCTCTGCGCACAGCGAGCAGCGCAGCAGGGTCATGTTGGCCGGGGTCGCCGGCGGACGCGCGAGATTGACGTAGAGCCCCTCGTGGAGCAGCGCTTCCCACATGCCCGCGCCCCGCTCGAGGTCGGGCATGATCACCGAGATGATCGCGCTCTGCGGCTCCTCGGTGCCGAGCTGGAAGCCGGCGTCCCTCAGACCCTTGTGCAGCGTCTTGGAGTTTTCCCAGAGGTGCGCGCGCTTCTCGCCCGCATCCATCAGCTTGCGGATCGAGGTGCAGGCGGTGGCGACCACGCTCGGCGGCAGGCTGGCGGTGAAGACGTAGGGGCGACAGACCAGACGCATGATCTCGAACTTGGGATGGTTCGAGACGCAGAAGCCGCCGACCGTGCCGACCGACTTGGAGAAGGTGCCGATGACGAAATCGACGTCGTCGAGGCAGCCCTGTTCCTCGGCCACGCCGCGCCCCTTGGGGCCGATGAAGCCCATCGAGTGCGCCTCGTCGACGAGCACCATCGCGCCGTACTTCTTGGCGACCGCGATCATCTCCTTGAGCGGGGCGATGTCGCCCAGCATCGAGTAGACGCCTTCGAGGATGACCAGCTTGCCCGCGCCTTCGGGAATGCGGCGCAGGCGCTTTTCCATGGCCTCGATGTCGTTGTGCTTGAAGGGCACGACTTCCGCGTCGCCCATCTTGCACCCGTCCCAGATCGAGGCGTGGCTGTCGATGTCGAGGATGATGTAGTCACCCTTGCCCGCGATCGTCGAGATGATGCCAAGGTTCGCCTGATAGCCGGTCGAGAACACCATCGCGTGCTTCATGTCGTAGAAGTCGCATAGCGCCTCTTCGACTGCCTTGTGGCCGACATAGGTACCGTTGAGCACGCGGCTGCCGGTGGTGCCCGAACCGAAGTCGTCGAGCGCCTGCTTGCCCGCCTCGATCACGTCAGGATCGAAGGTCATGCCCATGTAGTTGTAGGTGCCGAGAAGGATCGTCTCGCGCCCGTTGCACATCGCCACGGTCGGCGAGAGCACGCGCTCCATCACCAGTCCGAAGGGGTCCTCGACGCCGGAATCGAGCAGGTTCGCGCGCATCTGGATGAGCGGGTCGAACTTGCTGAACAGGTCGGCGTGGCCTGCGGTCTCGTTTTCGCTGAGCATGTCGGTCATCGTGGCCTTGTCTTTCAGCCCTTGAGCTTGATCACGGCGTCGACCAGCTGGCCGAAGTTCTCGATCTCGGCCTGCTGGTTCATTGAGATGATGATGTCGAACTCGTCCTCGATCGCGGCGACGAAGTCCATCACCGTCAGGCTGTCGAATTCGAGGTCGTCGGTGAAGCGGGTCGCGTCGGTGATCGCGACGTCCTTCTTGTTGAACGGCTCGATCAGGGCGGTGATGCGGGCCGAAGTCTCTGCGCGGTCCATGGTCATTAAACTCCGAATTGGGTTCGGGCCGCTCTGTGGGCCGGAATTGCGGCGCAAAAGCGGCACGGGTGTAACATGTCAAGCGCGCAGAGGCGAAAGCGCGCAGGCAGGGCGGCGAATGCAGCCTAGATGAGCGATCGTACCGCCTGCATGAACGGTCCGATCGAGACCGGCTTGGCGAGGTACCCTTCCGCACCTGCCTCGCGGATGCGTTCCTCGTCGCCCTTGCCCGCATAGGCGGTCACCGCCAGCATCGGGATCTCGCGCAACTGCGGGTCGCGCTTGGCGCTCTCGATCAGGTCGAGCCCGGAAACATTGGGCAGCTGGATGTCCATGATGACGAGGTCGGGGATGAAATCGCGCGCACGGTCGAGCGCGTCGAGCCCGTCGGCGACGGGTTCCACCTCGTATCCCTGGCTGGTCAGCACGTCGCAAAACAGCTTTCGGTTGAGGTTGTTGTCCTCGACAACGAGAATTCGCTTTGCCATTCGGTGCCCGGTGCCCATCTGAGGTTCGTGTTCCGCTCTAGGACAGGCAAGCGAGGCTGACAATTCTTCGAACACCGCCTTCCCCCGCTGATGGCCCCGGGAGCGATCCCCAGGCCCTCGCTCTCAACGCGCTCGGCTGGGTGCTCGCCGACGAGGACCGCGCGCAGCGTTTCCTCGCGCTCACCGGGCTGACTCCCGATGCCCTTCGCGCCGCACTGGGCGAACCTGCGACGCTGGCAGGCGTTCTGGAGTTCCTGTGCGCGCACGAGCCCGACCTCGTGGGTGCGGCAGAGGCGCTCGGTGTCGATCCGCAGGTGATCGTCGCCGCGCGTGAGAAACTGGGCGCTTGAGGAAGGATTTGCGATGAACAGGCCGCTGCTGATTACCGATTGCGACGAGGTGCTGCTGCACATGGTCTCGCACTTCTCGGCCTGGCTGGCCGAGGCAGAGGGCGTCATCTGCGACCTCGACTGCGCCGAGTTCTTCCGCTCGATGCGCCGCAAGGGTGCGGACGGCAGCGCGGGCGAGCTGCTCGACGAAACCGAGATGTGGGCTTTGCTCGGCCGCTTCTTCGACGACCAGATGCATCGTCAGACCCCCGTGCCCGGCGCGATCGAGACGATCAAGGCGATCCGCGAACATGCCGACGTGGTGGTGCTCACCAACCTGCAGGACCATCGCCGCGAGGCACGCGAGATGCAGCTGCTCGAGCACGGCCTCGACCTGCGCGTCTTCACCAATCAGGGGCCCAAGGGACCTGCGCTCCAGGCGATCCTCGATGAATACCGCCCCAGCCGTGCGGTCTTCGTCGACGATATCTCGCAGCACCACGATTCGGTCGGTGCGATCGCCCCGGAGGTGCGCCGCCTGCACCTCTGCGCCGAACCGCGCATCGCCGGTTTCATCCCCTGCGCCTTCGAGGCCGGACACGCCCACGCGCGCATCGACGACTGGAACGAAGCGCGCACGTGGCTGTTCGAACAACTCGACCTCGAGATGCAATCCTGACCCGGCGCCTTGCGCTGCGGCCATCCAACTAGAGGAATTTCCAAGCAATGAGTGAGATCGAAGCACGCCTGTCCGAACTCGGCCTCGCACTGCCCGAACCGGCCGCTCCGGTCGCGGCCTATGTCCCGGTGGTCGAGGCGGGCGGCCTTGCCCACGTCTCGGGCCAGCTGCCCTTCGTCGGCGGCCAGCTCGTGACCGGGCGCCTTGGCGAGGAAGTCTCGCTCGAGGAAGGCGTCGTCGCGGCGCAGGCCTGCGGGGTCATGATCCTCGCGCAGCTCAAAGCCGCGCTCGGCTCGCTCGAGCGCATCGAGAAGATCGTCAAGCTCGGCGTCTTCGTCAATTCGACCGGTGATTTCAGCGACCAGCCAAAGGTCGCCAATGGCGCGTCCGAGCTGATGGTCGCGGTCTTCGGCGAGGCGGGCAAGCATGCGCGCAGCGCGGTTGGCGTACCGGTGCTTCCGCTCGGCGCCGCCGTCGAAGTGGATGCCATCGTTGCCGTCAAGCCTGCCTGACGACTGGCTCGCCCCGGTCCCCGATCTGGCCAGGGTCGCCTGGCTGAGGGGGCGTGATTTTGCCCATCGCGGGCTGCACGGCGAAGGCGCGCCCGAGAATTCGGGCAGCGCCTTCGACCGGGCGATGCTGGGGGGCTATGGCATCGAACTCGACGTCCAGCGTACCTTCGACGGCCAGCCCGTGGTGTTCCACGACTTCGCGCTCGAGCGCCTGACCGATCATGCTGGGCCCATCGCGGGGCGCACCGCAAGCGAGCTTGGCGCGATTACCCTTCGCGGCAGCGCCGACACGATCTGCACTCTGCGCGAGGCGCTGGTGCGGATCGACGGGCTGGTGCCGGTGCTGATCGAGGTCAAGCTGCGCCGCGAATCGAATGCCCCGGGCTTCTGCCTCGCGGTACGCCGTGCGCTCGAGGGCTATGCCGGAGCGCATGCGGTGATGAGTTTCGATCCGCGCGTCTCGCGCTGGTTCCGGCGCCATTCGCCCGAGACCGTGCGCGGTCTTGTGCTCTCACGCAAGGAGGACAGCGGTGCGCTCGGACGGGGTCGCCATCGTCTTGCCATGTGGTATGCCCAGCCCGACTTCCTGGCGATGGACCTGCGCGAACTGCCGGGCCGCTTCGCCACCGGACAAAGACGCAGGGGCATGCCCGTTGCGACCTGGACGGTGCGCGATCTCGCGGGCTACGAGCGGGCTCTGACCTGTACCGACGCCCGCATCTTCGAAGGCATGATCCCGCCCGCTGCCGATACGCGGGCAGCGTGACGCGAGGCTGGTTTGCAGCGGGGCGCATGAACGAGACAAGCGCAGGCAGGGGACGGCGCGCAGACGAGGACCGGTCGAGGTGAGTGAAGGCGAATTCGTGGCGAAAGTGGGCGGTGCGGTCGGTGACCTGCCGCAGGCCCAGTGGGACGCGCTCGGCCAAGAGGGCAATCCCTTCATGCGCCATGCCTTCCTAAAGGCGATGGAGGATTCGGGCTCGGTCGGCGAGGGGACGGGCTGGGCACCGCTGCCGATCGTCATCGAAGGGCCGGGCGGCGGGATCGCTGCGGCGCTTCCGGCCTATCTCAAGCAACACAGTCAAGGCGAATACGTTTTCGATCATGCCTGGGCCGATGCCTGGCACCGCGCCGGCGGCTCGTATTATCCCAAGATCCAGATCGCTGCGCCCTTCACCCCGGCGACGGGGCCGCGCATCCTCACCCCGCATCCCGAACTGGCACTGCCGCTATTGCGCGCGGTCGAATCGCTATGCGAGCAGAACGGCCTGTCCTCGGCGCATGCCACCTTCATCGAGCCAGCGCAGGTGCCGCTGTTCGAGCAGGCCGGCTGGCTGCTGCGCGAAGACATCCAGTTTCACTGGGAGAATCGCGGCTACACCGACTTCGACGCCTTTCTGGGCGCCTTGTCCTCGGCCAAGCGCAAGAACTTGCGCAAGGAGCGCGCGAAGGCACAGGAGGGCGTGGATATCCGCCGCCTGCGCGGCAGTGCGATCACGCCCGAACACTGGGATGCGTTCTGGGAGTTCTATCAGGATACCGGCGCGCGCAAGTGGGGGCAGCCCTATCTCACCCGCGAGGCCTTCACGCTGCTGGGCGAAACCATGGGAGAGGACGTCCTGCTTGTGATGGCCTTCGTCGACGACGAGCCGGTGGCGGGCGCGCTCAACTTCATCGGGGCGCAGGCGCTATACGGGCGCTACTGGGGTGCGCTGGTCGACAAGCCGTTCCTGCACTTCGAGCTGTGCTATTATCAGGCCATTGATGCGGCCATCGAGCTGGGGCTCTCGCGTGTCGAGGCGGGCGCCCAGGGCGGCCACAAGCTTGCGCGCGGCTATGAGCCGGTGCGCACGGTATCGGCGCATTACATCGCCCACGAGGGGCTGCGTGCGGCGATTGCCGACTACCTCGAGCAAGAGCGTGCCGGTATGGCGCGCGACGAACTGTGGCTTGGCGAACGCACGCCGTTCCGCAAGGCTGGACCGGCCGCGGACAAACCCTGAACCGGTTTTGGCTCAGGGCGCACTGGAGCGCTCAGGCCGCGCGGCGCAGGGTGCTGGCGCTCTCGCGGGTAGACTTGAGCCATTCGCGGGCACGGCGCTGGGCTTCGGCGATCTCGCGCGCGGTCATCTCGTCGGAGACTTCGGCGCGGCATTCGGGAGCATCCTCGTGGCCGGCAACGGCGGCGAGGTTGAACCACTTGTGCGCCTCGATCAGATCGCTTTCGATGCCGTTGGAATCGGTCGAGTAAGCGACGCCGAGATCGAAATAGGCGTTGGCATCGCCGCGCGCCGCGGCGGCGAGGAAGGCGGCCAGCGGGCCCGTGCCTGCAACCGTGAAGTCTGCGCCCTCGGCGATTCGAGCCTGGGCTAGCGTATTCTCACTGATCCAAGAATTTTCCATCAGACGTGATCCCTGTTTCGCGACCGTCCCCCGGTCGTTTCGCAAGGACAGGCTGACCTACGTTGGTAACCATAGGGTTAACCATCATAAGGGATATTTCCGAGAAGCTTTTGAGAGAGAGGTTTCACGACCGCGATTTCGAGTGATCCGGAAGGATCGTTCACGAAATATGTGGGAAGTGTCTGATATCACCTTGTCTCGGCATTCGCGGAGACTTATAGGCCGCTCCGACCGCGGATTGCTGGTTGGTTACCGCAAACATGCGGGACTGCAGGGCTATGGCAGTTCGGGGCGGATACCTGCGGAGTTTCTCTGGATGGCAACGGCCCTTATTGACGATATCGACGTTCTGGCCAAGGCGCGGCGGGGCATTGGCGGCGCTTACGTTCCGACCGACGACGAACCTTACATGTGCGATGCGCAGCAGGAGTACTTTCGTAACCTGCTGTTCGCTTGGAAAAAATCAATTCTCGACGCGGCGGCTGGTACGCTCCAGCAGCTTCAGGACGGACCCTTGCGCGAGCCCGATCTCAACGATCGCGCCTCGAGCGAGACCGACTGGTCGATCGAACTGCGCACCCGCGACCGCCAGCGCAAGCTGATCGCCAAGATCGATTCGGCGCTGCGTCGCATCGAGGAAGGCGAGTACGGCTACTGCGAGGTTACCGGCGAGCCGATCGGCCTGGGTAGGCTCGAGGCACGCCCGATCGCGACCATGACGGTCGAGGCCCAAGAGGCGCATGAGCGCCGCGAAAAAGTCTCGCGCGACGACTGATGTCCGAATCCGGGCATGTCCCTCTGTGATGAGGGGCATGTCCTGCCGGTTTCCTGAGCCAGTAACTCTGACATGATCCGGGGCTGGACGTGCGATCCCGCTCCGTCATTTCCCTTTAGCCGTCGATTGCCTGCGCCTCGGGGCCTGTGTTTTCAATGCTGTAGCAGCCTGAGAGGCTGCTCCGGGCCGAAACGACCCTTGCGGCAGGGCGGTGTCAGAATGGGACATCCCGCGAGATCTAGGGCAAGCCCCTGATGTAGTTAAATCTTTCTTCGCGATTTGTGGCATAATGCGTCAATCTCGAACCATTCCCGGATTGCCCGGGATTGACGAGACGACAATGCTGAGACAGCAGGTGCGATGGGTCGCATGTGTGATGATCCAGGCAGCGAAAACGACGTAAAGAGGGGCATGGCCCCGGTGCCGGATGGAGTGAATGGAACAGTCTGACAATCGGCAGATCCCGCGCGACAGCCTCTTCCTTATGGCTGAACTGCGTGTCGACGGGCTCGACGGAGAGCATCGCATCAAGGTGCGCAATCTCTCTGCTGGCGGCATGATGGGCGAAGGTCCGGTCAGGGTCGTGCGCGGCGCGGTGGTCGAAGTGAATATCCGCAACCTCGGCTGGGTCGAAGGTTCGATCGCGTGGGTCCAGGAAAGCCGATTCGGTGTCGCCTTCCACGAGGACATCGACCCCAAGCTGGCGCGCGCGCCGGTCGGCGAAACCACGGTCGACGACAACGCCCCCCGTTTTCTGCGCAACCACCAGCCGCCGCGTCCCAGCGGCCTCGCGATTCGCAAGGTCTGAAGTCGCAGCGCTGACGCGACGCCACGGGCCTGCGGCTCGGGGTATGTCCCGAGGGCATTTGCCTGATCGGGCCTTGCCCGGTCGGTCTGTGTCCCGGGCTTCTGCTGCGTCTGGCGAAGCGTCCGCCGGGGCGACAAAAAAACACTCTGGCGGACGTTTGCTGGCCGCGTGAAATGGACTACCCGGATAGTCATGCTGCGTCCGGCCCAAGCCTTTCCCTTTTTCCGCCTGTTCGCGCTGTCCGGCGCGGCGGCGCTCGCAGCATGCTCGGCAAACAACGAATCGGCGATCGAACTGGCCGTCGTCCAGCATGAGCAGAGCGACGAGGCCGACGCTCCGCTGACCGGTCTGGCCGCGCGGCTTGCGCGTGCAGCCACGGTCGAAGGCCTTGTCGCCTTCGACGAGCAGGGCCGGGTGATCCCGGCTCTTGCCGACCGGTGGATCGTCACCGACGATGGCATGAGCTACATCTTCCGCCTGCGCGACGGGGACTGGGCCGATGGCGACGAACTGACCGCAGCCTCCGCGCGCTCCTCGCTGATGGCCGCCCTGCGCGCGGTGCGCGGTACCCCGCTGGCCCTCGATCTTGGCGACATCGAGGAAGTGCGCGTCATGGCCGGGCGCGTGATCGAAATCCGCCTCTACCGGCCGATGCCCTACCTGCTGCAACTCCTGGCCCAGCCCGAGATGGGCCTCGCGCACGAGGACAAGGGCGCCGGGCCGATGACCTTGCGCCGCGAGGATGCCAGCGACCTGCGCCTGACCCCGGTCGAACCATCCAGCCTGGGTCTTCCCGAGATCGAGAACTGGACCAGCCGGACGCGCGAGGTCGGTCTGCACGTAGTCGCCGCCGACGAGGCCGTGCGCCGCTTCAACGAAGGCGAGGTCGATCTCGTCCTGGGCGGTCGGATCGAGGATTTCCTGCTGACCCGCAGCGTCGGCATCCTGCGCGGGACGATCCAGCTCGATCCGGTGATCGGCCTGTTCGGCTTGCAGGTGATGAACGACAAGGGGTTCCTCGCCGATCCGGCGAACCGCGAGGCCCTTGCCATGGCCATCGACCGCGAGGCGCTGATCGATTCGTTCGGCGTCGGTGGATGGCAACCGACCACGCGCCTCGTCACGCCAAGCCTCGATGGTGACCTCGGCACGATCGGAGAGCGTTGGGACGGGCAGGACCTTGGCCAGCGTCGGCAGGTCGCCGCCGGACGGGTGCGGGCCTGGATGGGCGATGCCCCGCCTGCTGCGACAGACGGTGCCGCCCCCGCGCTCGGGGACAGGCCGCGGGGGGCCAATGCCTCGCAGCAGGAAGCGACGGCGGGGGGAACGGCAACGCTTGCCAATGCGCCGCAACTCGCGGTGTGGTTGCCGCAGGGCGAGGGCTCGCAAATCATCTTTGCCCGCCTCGCCGCCGATCTGGCCGCGATCAGTGTGCGGCTCTCCCGTGAGGAGGACAAGGACAAGGCCGATCTTGTCATGGTCGACGACGTCGCGCGCTATCCGCGCGCCACCTGGTTCCTCAACCGGCTGTCGTGCGCCGACCGCAAGGGGCTGTGCTCTGAAGAAGCCGATGCGCGCGTCGCGGATGCCGACATGGCGCAGACCCCGCAGGAACGTGCCGCGCTCCTGACCGAGGCCGAGGCCGAGATGACCGGCGCGAACATCTTCATCCCCTTCGGCACACCGATCCGCTGGTCGCTGGTGCGCGGCAGCGTCAACGGCTTTGCCACCAACAGCTGGGGCTGGCACCCCTTGATGCCGCTCGCCTGGCTGCCCAAATAGGAGCTACGCGCAGGAGCGCGAAGCAAAGCGAAGGCAAGCAATTGGCAACCGGAGAGACGAGCGCGCGCCGCATGCAGCGGGACCTGCCACTGGGCAACGACCCCATGTCGGTGCGCCGCCGCATCGAGGCGCTCGAGTTCATGCTCGAACGCAGCATTGCGCTGCCCGGTATCGGGCACAGGGTCGGGCTCGACTCGATCGTCGGCCTCGTACCGGTGGTGGGCGATGCGATTACCGCTGCCATGGGCCTCTATATCGTCTGGGAAGCGCGGAACCTTGGCATGTCCAAGCTGCAGCTAGCCCGCATGAGCGCCAATGTCGGCGTCGATACGCTGATTGGCGCGATCCCCTTTGCGGGCGATGCGTTCGATTTCTTCTATCGCTCCAACAGCCGCAACCTCAAGATCATCCGCAAGCACCTCGACAAGCACCACCCGCAAACGCGGATCATCGAGGGGTGAACCGTGCTTCTGCCGTACGCACGGGCCGCAGCGCTGCTCTCGTGCTCGCCCTCACGACGCTGGCCGCATGCGGAGCGGCGGACAATGATCCGGGTCCGGGCGGGGTGACGTTAGGCGAGGCGAAGGCGCTCGATGCGGCTGCCGCCATGCTCGATGCGCGCCGCGCTCCCGAGGATCTGGTCGAGGCCTCGGGCGAGCCGGCAGGCCAGCCTTCTGGTGCCGCGGCCCCGTCGCAGCCCTGATCCAAGGTCAGTCGAAGCGAACCTTGCCGCGACCGGCCTTCACGTCGCTGCGGATCTTCTTGCCCTTGAGCCTTTGTGTCTTGCCGACGCGGTTGAGCCGTGTCTTGGCACGCTTTTCGGGCAATTCGTGGGCCTTGCGCAGGAACTCGGCCATGCGAGCGCGGGCATCGGCGCGGTTCTGTTCCTGCGTGCGATAGGTGCGCGCGGTCAGGACCAGCTCGCCGCGCGCGGTCATGCGGCTTCCGGCCAGTTCCTTCAGCCGGGCAAAGACCGGCGGCGCGAGGCGCAGCGCATAGACGTTGAGCCTGAGTTGCACCGCCGTCGCCACCTTGTTGACGTTCTGCCCGCCGGGCCCCGCCGAGGCGATGAAGCTCTCGGTCGCGAGCGCCTCGGCGCGTTCAAGGATGGCGTGGAGCGTGCTCATTCATCGCTGAAGCCGAGGGCGAGGAAGTCCGCAGGCAGCGGACAGCTCGCCACGATCGGCTCCTTCTCGCCGCGCGGCACGGTGAGCCCGGCGGCATGGAGCATGGTGCGCGCGGCGCCCTTCTTGGAGCCGTAGACAGGGTCACCGAGCAGCGGCACGCCAAGGCCGGATGCCGCGTGGACGCGGATCTGGTGCGTGCGCCCGGTCTCGGGACGAAATTCGACGAGGGTGAGGCCGTTCTTCTCGTCGAGCTTGCGCCAGTGCGTGGTCGCGGGCTTGCCCTTGCGCGCCGGGATCATGCGCCAGCCCTCCTTCGCGGTGCTGACCTTGGACAGCGAGAGCGCGATCGTGCCCTCGTCCTCATCCAGCGTTCCGGCGACGATGCCGAGATAGCGCTTCTCGACCAGCCGCTCCTCGAAAGCGGCGGAAAAGCGCTTGAGCGCCTTGGGATTGCGCGCCAGCAGCAGGCAGCCGGAGGTGTCCTGGTCGAGCCGGTGGACGGGCGCGGGTTCGCGCTGGAAGCCGAGCCTCAGTTCGTCGAGCCGCTCCTCGAGGCACGGTCCGCCTGCGCGCGGACGGTCGAGCGGCAGGCCGCCGGGCTTGTTGATGACGAGCGCCTCGCCGTCCTCGAAGAGTATCTGCAGTTCCATCGGGAAAAATCCGTTACGAGAGTGCCCCGGCGATCCGGCGCAGGGCTTCCTCGAGCCGCGCCTCGTCGGCGGCAAAGCTGATGCGAAAACCGTCGCGGCCGCCGAAGGCCGATGCGGGGACGATGGCGACGCCATTGTCGAGCAGGTGCAGCGCGAGCGCCATGTCGTCGTCGAACCGGTCCATCAGCGGCGATGCGTCCACCATGCAGTAGAACGCGCCGTCTGGCGTCGGCGTCGAGAGACCGGGGATCGCGTTGATCGCGGCGACCACCATGTCGCGCCGGGCACGGAACCGCTCGCGCCAGTCGGCGAGGAATTCCTGCGGCCCTTCGAGCGCGGCGACGGCGGCGGCCTGGCTGATCGAGCAGGGATTGCCCGAGGAATGCGACTGCAGCCGCTCCATCGCCCGGATCAGCCACTCCGGCCCCGCGGCAAGGCCGATGCGAAAGCCGGTCATGGCGTGGCTCTTCGAGACGCCCGAGATCGTCAGGATGCGATCGGCGAGATCGGGGCAGAGCGCGGCCAGCGTGACGTGCGGCGCGCCGGTGTAGTTGAGCGGGGCGTAGATGTCGTCGGAAAGCACCATGACGCGCGGATTGCGGCGCAGGACCTCGGCGATCGCGAGCAGCATCTCGGCGGGGTAGCACGCGCCGGTGGGATTGCCCGGGCTGTTGAGCATGAGCCACTGCGTGCGCGGCCCGATCTGTGCCTCGAAATCCGCGGCGCTGAACTGGAAGTTGTCCTTGGGCGCGGTGCGCAAGGGCACGACCTTGCCACCGGCGAAGCGGATGATCTCGGGATAGGAGACCCACCAGGGCGAGGGCACGATGACCTCCTCGCCCTCGCTGACGGTCGCCAGCATGGCGTGGAAGATCGCCTGCTTGCCGCCTGCGCTCACGGTCACCTGCGAGGTGGGCACGCTGATCCCGAGGTCGCGCTCGAAATGGAGCGCAGCGGCCTGCTTGAGGCGGGTGGTGCCCCCGACTGCGGTATAGCGCGTCTGCCCTGCATCGAGCGCGGCCTTGGCGGCCTCGATCACGTGCGCGGGCGATGGGAAGTCGGGTTCGCCGACCGAGAGCGAGATAACGTCGCGGCCCGCTTCGCGCAGCTGCGTCGCGCGGTCGGTCATCGCCGTCGTCTGCGAGGGCTGGATACGCCCGAGCGCGGTGGAAAGATGCATCATGCGAGCAACCTTGCAGGCAAGAGGCCGCGCAGGGCATTGCCGATGAAGAAACCGTCCGCGAGATCCGCGATGCGCACCTCGCCCTCGACGGCGCGGCCTTCCTCGATCAGGCTGCGGCGCAGCACGCCGGGCAGGAGGCCGAGGTCCGCACGCGGGGTGACGAGCACCCCGTCGCGTTCGACGAAGAGGTTGGTGAAGCTACCCTCGGTCACGAGGCCGTCGTCGCGCAGCAGCAGGGCTTCGTGTGCGCCGGCCTTGCGGGCGAGCCCGAGCGCGTCCTCGTAGAAGCCACGGTCGCTGGTCTTGTGACGCAGGCGCCAGTCGCCGCTGTCGACGGGCAGCGGCACGAGCGCGACCGTGACCGGCTCGGGCAGGAGCTCGGGCAGGGGTGCGAGTTCGAGCGCATAGGCGCCGCTGCGCCCGACCACGAGGCGCAGCTTCGAGGGCTCCTCGGCATCGAAGCACAGCGCCTGGATCGCGTTGCGTACCGCGTGGCGGTCGAAGGAAAAGCCGAGGGCTTCGGCGCTGGCGCGGATGCGCTCGATGTGCATCTCGAGCAGCGCGATGCCCTCGTCGGGGGTGAAGCGCATGGTCTCGATCAGGTCGAACCTCGCCGGTGAAGCGACCGATCCCTCGACCTGCCTGTCCGAACCGCGCACGAAACCCCCTTTGATCAGGCACTCCCGCCATTCGGGGAGCATGAGTGAATCGGCGACCACGGCCGATCCGACGCCGAGTACGGCCCGCCCGCCGAGCGGTGAGCCGCTAGCCGATGTGGTGCCGGATTTCTCCGGTAGCAGGCGAAGGGTGCGGATTGCCACATTAAAGACGGCATCGCCAGTAGGTTCGATCACACCGATCGCGCCGCAATAGAGGCCGCGCGGCGCTTCCTCGACCTCGTCGATCAGTTCCATCGCCCGGATCTTGGGGGCGCCGGTGATCGAGCCGCAGGGGAACAGCGCGCGCACGAGGTCGACCGGCCCCTTGCCGGGCAGGAGCTGCGCGCTGACCGAGGAGACCATCTGGTGGACGGTGGGGTAGCTCTCGATCGCGAAGGGGGCATCGACCCTGACGCTTCCGGCCTGTGCCACGCGCGCGATGTCGTTGCGCATGAGGTCGAGGATCATCAGGTTCTCGGCGCGGTCCTTGGCCGAAGCGGCGAGTTCGTCGCGCAACGCCGCGTCCTCGGCTTCGCTCCGTCCACGCGGGCGCGTGCCCTTCATCGGCCGCGCCGAGATCATGCCGTCCTCGAGCGCGAAGAACAGTTCGGGCGAGAAGCTGAGGTGCCAGTGCGCGCCGTCATTGATCAGCGCGCCGTATCCTGCCGCGGCAGCCGGGCGCAGCGCCGCGTAGAGCGCGATGGGATCGCCCTGCCAGGGGCCCTCGAGCGGGAAGGTGAGGTTGGCCTGGTAGATGTCGCCAGCCTCGATCGCCCCTTGCACGCGCTCGAAAGCCTCGGCGTAGTTGCCCGGCGCGATGCCCGGTTCGAGCGGACCGATCGCGGCGCTTTCGGGTCCGCCGCGCATCGAGAGCCATAAGGGCACCGCCTCGGCAGCAATCGTCTCGAAACCCGTGAAGGCGCCGAACCAGAGCAGTGGACCCAATGCCCCGCGGCCTGCGCTTTCGGCTCTTGCTGCAAGGCGCGGTTCGAGCGCGAGTCCGGCCTCGTAGGTCATGTAGCCGGCGAGATGATAGCCTTGCGCGCACAGCTGTTCGATGCGCTCGAGCGCGGGTGCGACCTCGTGCGGTGCGCGCGCCTGCACGATCTCGGCCGGCGCGCGGTAGAGGCGCGCATCGGCGGCGCCATTGGGGCGCGCATCGTCGAGGAGGATGAAAGGCTGGTTCATGCAAGGATCTCGCCGCGCCCCTTAGCGCCGGTTTTGCAAATGGCAAATTCCCTCTCGCCTCACCGGCGGTGCGACCTTATCACAAGTCACTCGGGTGAAATGGCAAAAGGGACGCAGCAGCACACCATGGGCGAAATCTACCTCGGCCTCGGCGGCAATGGCGAGCGGCAAAGCCTCCTTCTTTCGCGGGCCAACCGCCACGGCCTGATCGCGGGTGCGACGGGTACCGGCAAGACGGTGACGCTCCAGACCATCGCCGAGCAGTTCTCGAAGGCGGGCGTGCCCGTATTCATGGCCGACGTGAAGGGCGATCTCTCGGGCATCTCCATGGCAGGCAGCCCCAGCTTCAAGAACGCCGACAAGCTTGAGGGCCGCGCCAGGGAGATCGGCATCACCGACTATGCCTATGCCGACAACCCGGCAGTGTTCTGGGACATCTACGGCAAGCAGGGGCACCCGATCCGCACCACCATCTCCGAAATGGGGCCGCTGCTGCTCGCGCGGCTGATGGACCTCAACGACACGCAGGAAGGCGTGCTCCAGATCGTCTTTCGTTTCGCCGACGAACAGGGCCTCCTGCTGCTCGACCTTGCCGACCTGCAGGCGATGCTCGCCTTCACCGCCGAGAACGCCTCCGAGCTCTCGGCGAAATACGGCAATGTCACCAAGGCAAGCGTCGGTGCGATCCAGCGCCAGCTGCTCTCGCTGGAGGCGCAAGGGGCGGGGCAGTTCTTCGGCGAACCTGCGCTCGAGATCGAGGACTTCATCAAGTGCGACGAGAACGGGCGCGGCATCGTCAACGTGCTCGCCGCAGATACGCTCATGCGCAGCCCCAAGCTCTATGCGACCTTCCTGCTCTGGCTGCTCTCCGAACTCTTCGAGGCGCTGCCCGAGGTCGGCGATCCGGAAAAGCCGAAGCTGGTGTTCTTCTTCGACGAGGCGCACCTGCTCTTCGACGATGCGCCCAAGGCGCTTACCGACACCGTCGAGACGGTGGTGCGGCTGATCCGCTCGAAGGGCGTGGGTGTCTACTTCGTCACGCAGAACCCGGTCGACATTCCCGAAGAGATCGCAGGCCAGCTCGGCAATCGCGTCCAGCATGCGCTGCGCGCCTTTACCGTGCGCGACAAGAGGGCGATCAAGGCGGCGGCAGAAACCTTCCGCATCAATCCCGAGCTCGACGTCGAGGCGGCGATCACGGAACTGAAGGTGGGCGAGGCGCTGGTCTCGACGCTCGACGAGGACGGTGCGCCCGGCGTCGTCCAGCGCACGCTGATCGCCCCGCCGCGCTCTCGCCTTGGGCCGGTGACGCCCAAGGAGCGCGCGATTGTCCAGTCGATCAGCCCGTTCGAGGGCAAGTACGAGGAGGCCGTCGACCGCGAGAGCGCCGAAGAGGTGCTCGCTGCCAAGGCCGCCGACGCCGCAGTCACTGCCGAGGAAGTCGCCGAGAAGGGCGAGGCCGAAGTGCGCAAGCGCGAGCGGCGCAGTCCGAGCTTGTGGGACGGTCTGGGCGGCAAGGTCGCCAAGGCAGCGGCGGGAGCTGCGGCCTCGAGTGCGGGCGCGATCCTCGCGCAGAAGCTGCGCGGCAAGAAGAGCCGCGCCAATCCGGGCGCTTCGGCCGCCAGCGCGGCTGCGGGGACGGTCGGCTCTGCGCTCGAGAAGGCGATCGGCATTCCCGGCATCGGCCGCTTCGCGCGCAACCTCATCGGCGGGCTGATGCGCTAGGCGACGCGCCCGGCTGGCGTGACGAGCGTCAGCCCAGCGGGATCGTCAGCCGCGCACGCAGTCCCTCGATCGCGCCACCGGCATCGTAGCGGTTGGTCAGCACCAGTGCGCCGCCGTGCTGGTCGGCAATCGCACGTGCCAGCGCTAGGCCCAGGCCTGCGCCGCCGGTAGCCGAATTGCGCGAGGGATCGCCGCGGGTGAAGGGGTTCATCATCGCTTCGATAGAGTCCTCGGGAATGCCTGGGCCATCGTCGTCGATCACGATTACCGCCGCGCCGTTCTCCTTCGAAAGCGAGACCCGGGCGCGTTCGCCGTAACGCAGTGCGTTGCCGATGAGATTGCGCAATGCGCGGCGCAGCCAGGTCGGGCGCAGTTCGAGCGCCATGCGGCTGGTCTCTCCCAGATCGACCGGCTCGCCCATGTCCTCGTATTCCTCGACGACGGAGGCGACCAGCGCGGAGAGTTCGTTGCGTTCGAGCGGGTCGCTCGGGCGACCGACGCGCGCCAGCGAGAGGATGTCGTCGAGCGTGCGCACGATGTCCTCGATGGTCGTCGCCATGCGCGCACGCTCGATATCGTCTTCGACCGATTCGATGCGCACGCGCAGCGCCGCCAGCGGGGTCTTGAGATCGTGGCCGATCGCGCCGAGCATCACGTCCTTCTCGTCGAGCATGTCGACGATGCGCGTTTCCAGCGCGTTGTGCGCGACGATCAGGCGGTGGACGTCGTCGGGGCCCGAGGGCTCGACCTGTCCGGCAAGGTCGCGCGTTGCCGAGAACTGCTCGACACGGCGGGTGAGTGCGGCGAGCGGGCGGCTCATCCGGCGCAGGATCAGGGCGACCGCGCCGACCAGCACGATATAGATGATCACCGTCTGGAGGATGAGCGGGAACAGCAGGATGTTGACCGCGCGCGGCGAACGTACGCGGGTCACCAGCCAGTCACGGCCGTCTTGTGGAAGCACGCCGACAACCAGTAGGTGATTCTCGAAGATTTCCTCGAGATCGTGGCCAGTGCGATTGTGCCAGTGCGCATGCTTCTCGATCCAGCCGCGCGCGACAGGATCGTGGCGCAGCCGGCGGTGGACGATGACGATTTGCGAGGCGGCGAAGTTCTGGTCGTTGAGAATCTTGGCGAACTGCTCTTCGGCACCGCGATCGCGTCGCTCGTTTTCCGCCGCCGGGGAGACGGGGCTGCGTTCGACCGGGAACCCGCGCGGAGGCGGTCCACCAAAGGGTGCACCGTCCGGTTTGCGGGTACGGCGCAGCGATTCGAACCCGCGCGTCTCGACGATCATGCGGAAAGCGGCGGCATTGAGCATGCCGCTCTCGTAGCTCTCGCGCTGTGCGCTGTAGATCAGGAAGGCGCTCAGTGCCTGCACGAGCAGCAGCGCGGCGGCGACCGCGAGCAGCATCTGCCCCATGAGGCTGCGCGGGAACACAGACCTCATTCGGCTTCGATCGGTACGCGGCGCACGTCGGCGGCAAGCATGTAGCCCCCACCCCAGACTGTCTGGATCAGCTGCGGGTTACGGCTGTCGACCTCGATCTTGCGGCGCAGGCGGCTGACCTGGTTGTCGACCGCGCGGTCGAACAGGTGCGCCTCGCGGCCCTGCACCATGTCGAGCAGGCGGTCGCGGTTGAGCACCTGGCGCGGGTGTTCGAGGAACGCCATGAGCAGGCGGAACTCGACCGACGAGATCGCGACGTTGGCGCCTTCGGCATCGGTCAGCCGGCGCTTGAGCGGATCGAGCGTCCAGCCCTCGAAAGCGAACGCCTCGTCCTCGACCGCCGGGGCGGCGATACGGCTGGCGCGGCGCAGGACGCTGCGGATGCGCGCGACCAGTTCGCGCGGCTCGAACGGCTTCACGACATAATCGTCCGCGCCGATCTCGAGCCCGACGATGCGGTCGGTCGCCTCGCCGCGCGCGGTGAGGAAGATTACCGGGATGTCCTGGGCCTCGACGAGGTGGCGGCAGAACGAGAGCCCGTCCTCGCCCGGCATCATGATGTCGAGCAGGACGAGGTCGGGTCGGTGGTCGCGCAGCCAGGTGCGGGCCTCGGCGGCGCTGCTGGCCTGGGTAACGCCGAAACCCTGGCGCGAGAGATACTCGGCCAGGGGTTCGCGAAGGGCGGCCTCGTCGTCGACGAGGAGCACCCCGATGGGCGCGGTGTCGTTCATTGCAGTCCTTTGTCCGCGCCCGTGTATCAGTTGGCCGAGCCGGTCGGAGCAGGCTTGGGCGTGCCCTTCCTGGCCTTCCACATGGCCTTCATCTTCTCGTGGGCAGCCTTGCGTTCTTCGGCAGTTACCTTGCCGTCCTTGTCGCTGTCCATCATGTCGAAGTGCTTCATCGAAGCGGCGGTGAACTCGGCCTGGGTAACGGCGCCGTCCTTGTCGGTGTCGGCCATCATCATCATGCCGCCGGGGCCGCGAGCGTGATGCATGCGACCATGACGCTTGCCTTCACCGCGCATTCCCGCGTGGTGCCTGCCGCCGCGCTCACCGTCCATGCCCGGACCACCGCGACGACCGTCACCGGGGCCCTTGGCAGCCATGAACTCGGCCTTCGAGATCGATCCGTTCTTGTCGGTGTCGAGACGCGCGAACATCTCTTCCTTGCGCTGGGTCCGGCGCGCTTCGCGGTCGGCTGCGTCGATCTTGCCGTCTTTGTTCACGTCCATGCGGGTGAACATCGCGGCAGCCGAAGCCTGAGCCTCGGCGCGGGTGACGACGCCATCGCCGTCTGCGTCCATCATCGGACCGTGACGGCCGGGACCGCCCTGGGCATAGGCAAAGCCGCCAAGGGCGAGGGCGCCGGCCGAAAGGCCCAGTGCAACCTTCTTCATCGAAATCTTCATGGCAATTCTCTCTCTCGCAAACAGATGTCGCGAAAGTCGCCGGGCGAGGGAAGGGACAGGGAGGGGCCCGGTGACTTTCTGAAACCCTTTCTAAGCCCGGCTTGTCGCGCAGCTATGCCGGGTGACAGCGAAATTGTACCCAATTGTGTCACCCTGACAGAGCCGTTCATGGCGAAGAAAGATCGTGCGCCATCGCGCAGGTCTTACTGCCTCACAGCGGTGCGCACTGGGCTTCGAGCCAGTCGAGAGCCGCCCCCTCGAGCTGCGGCGCGATGAGTGCGCGCACCTTGGCGTGATACGCGTTCCACCAGGTGACCTCGGCCTTGGTGAGCAGGCTCGTGTCGACGAGACGGCGCTCGATCGGCACGAAAGTCAGCGTTTCAAAACCGTAGTAGTCGCCCTCGGAACCGGGAATCTCGCGCTCCACCACCAGCACGAGGTTCTCAATACGAATCCCGTATTCACCCGCCTTGTAATAGCCCGGCTCGTTCGAAAGGATCATGCCGGGCAGCAGAACCTGGTCGGTGCCCGGCTGGCCACTGCCCGCCTTGGAGATGCGCTGGGGGCCTTCGTGGACGCCGAGGAAGCTGCCGACGCCGTGACCGGTGCCGTGGGCATAGTCGACCCCCGCCTGCCACAGCGCATGGCGCGCGAGCACGTCGAGCTGGCTGCCGGCGGTGTTTTTCGGAAAGATCGCGGTATCGAGCGCGATGTGCCCCTTGAGCACGCGGGTGAAGCGGTCCTTGACCTCGGCGCCGGGCTCGCCCGGGCCGATCCACACGGTACGGGTGATGTCGGTAGTCCCGGCCGGATACTGGCCGCCCGAATCGACGAGGTAGACCGAGTTCGGGGCGAGTTCGAGGTCGCTTTCCTCGCTCACCGCGTAGTGCGGCAGCGCGGCGTGCGGCCCTGCGCCCGAGATGGTGTTGAACGAGGTATCGCGCAGGTCCGCGCTCATCTCGCGAAAGCCGAGCAGCCTGGCGGCGGCGGAGAGTTCGGTGACTCCGCCCTTGGGCGCTGCTTTGTCGAGCCAGTGAAGGAAGCGCGAGACCGCTGCGCCGTCGCGCTCCTGTGCGTCGCGATGGCCCTGCTGCTCGACCGGGTTCTTGATCGCCTTGGGCAGGATCACCGGGTCGCGCGCCTCGACGATCTCGGCCCCGGCATGGTTGAGCGCGTGGAAGATCGCGGCGACCGCATTGTCGGGGTCGAGCGAGACGCGCTTGCCCGCGAGGCACTCGAGCCCGGAGACGAAGCCCTCGCGCGGGAGGATCGAGACCGCATTGCCCAGGTGCTGGCGCAGTTCGGGCGTGACCTTCTCCTCGGCGATGAACAGATCGGCGGTGCCGTCACTATGAGCGATCACGTAGGACAGCGCGACGGGCGTATGGACCACGTCGGTGCCGCGGATGTTGAGCAGCCAGGCGATCGAATCGAGCGCGGTGATGACCGTCGCATCGAGCTTCTTTTCCGCGAGCCACTCGGCGACCATCGCGCGCTTGGCCTCGCTCGAGCGGCCAGCGAACACGTCGCCGTGGACGAGTGCGGGCGCGGGCGAGGGGGCGGGCTGGTCGTCCCACACCGCATCGATGGGGTTGCCCTCGACCGCGACGAGCTTGCCGCCCTTGGCCGCGATTGCCTTGTCCGCGACCTCGGTCCAGCGCGAGCCGTGCAGCCAGGCATCGTAGCCGATCGCCGCGCCCTCGGGCGCATGTTCGGCGAGCCACTGGGCGATGCTGGTCTGGGGAATGCTCTCGTAGGAATAGAGCCGCGGGTCGACCTGCTCGCGCACCTGGATGGTGTAGCGCCCGTCGGTGAACATCGCGGCGGCAGGCTCGCGCGTCGCATCGGTGAGCACGACCGCGGAACCGGCCGAGCCGCCGAAGCCGGTCAGCCAGGCGAGGCGCTGGGCATAGGCGCCCACGTATTCGCTCATGTGTTCGTCGGAGATCGGGATCACGAAGCCGTCGAGGCCGCGGGACTTGAGTTCCTTGCGCAGCGCATCGAGGCGCGCTTCGTGGGTATTCATCAGCATGTTTTTTCCGTCCGGCTTGCGGGAGTCATGGCGCAAACATAGATGCAGGGCATGGCAGATTCCACCCAGACCCTCGCCGCCGCTCCGCGCGCGCCCAAGAAAACCCGCGAATTCAGTCTGCACGGCCAGACCGTGAGCGACGACTACGCCTGGCTGCGCGATCCCGGCTACCCCGAGGTCACCGACAAGGAGGTGCTCGCTCACCTCGAGGCGGAGAACCGCTGGTTCGAGGCGCGCATGGCGCCGCAGGCGAGCCGCATCGACGCGCTGTTCCGCGAAATGCGCGCGCGCATTAAGGAGGCCGACACCTCGGTGCCGCAGAAGGACGGCGACTATTTCTACTGGATCGAGTTCGAGGAAGGCGCCGAATACAAGAAGTGGTGGCGTCGGCCGGTCTCGGCAGGCGCCGATGTAACCCTCGATCCCGCGGCCAACCAGCTGATCCTCGACGAGGTCGCGCTGGCCGAGGGCAAGGAATACTTCCGCCTCGGCGCGCTTTCGGTAAGTGCCGATGGGCGCCTGCTCGCCTATTCTATCGACGACAACGGTTCGGAGCGCTTCACCGCGCGGATCAGGAACCTCGTCACCGGCGAGATGCTGCCCGACGAGATTCCGGGCACGCTTTCCTCGCTCGTCTGGGTCGCTGGCGACAAGGGCCTCGTCTACTCGCTCGCCAACGAGCACTGGCGCACCGACAATGCCCGCCTGCACTGGCTGGGCGATCCGCTCGACAAGGATGTCGAGCTCTACCACGAGGATGACGATGGCTTCCGTGTCGGCGCCTCGCTCACGGCGAACGAGAAGTGGCTGGTCATTGGCTCGAGCGATCACGAGACGAGCGAGGTGCGCCTCGTCCTCGCCGCCGATCCGCTCGGTGACCAGATACTCGTGCGCAAGCGCGAGAAGGGTGTCGAGTACGACGTCGACGAGCGCGAGGGCGTGCTCTACGTCCATGCCAACGATACCCACGAGAACTTCCGCGTCGCCACGGCACCGCTCGACAATCCGTCCGAGTGGACCACGCTGATCGCGGGTAGCGACGAATTCTACCTCACCGGCTTCGACCTGTTCCGCGACTTCTTCGTGGTCGAGGGGCGCGAGCGCGGGCTCGACCGGATCGCGGTGCACTACTACGACGATCCCGAGCGGATCGAGGCGATCGATTTCCCCGAGGCGACCTATTCGGCGGGGCTGGGCAACAATCCCGAGTGGCACATGGACAAGCTGCGCCTGTCCTACGAATCGATGGTCAAGCCTTCCTCGGTGATGGACTACGACGTTGCCGCAAGAAGCCTCGAGACGCTCAAGGTCCAGGAAATCCCTTCGGGCTACGACGAGGACCTCTACGCTACCGAGCGGCTCGAGATCGAGGCGCGTGACGGGACGATGATCCCGGTCTCGATCGTCTACCGCAAGGACCGGCGTGACACGCTCGGGCGCGAGGGCGGACCGCTCTACCTTTACGGCTACGGTGCCTACGGCATCTCGATCGACCCCGGCTTCTCGACCAGTCGCCTCAGCCTCGTCGACCGCGGCTTTGCCTATGCCATCGCGCATATCCGTGGCGGCGACGACATGGGCCGGGCCTGGTACAAGGCGGGCAAGCTCGAGCGGCGCACCAATACCTTCAACGACTTCGTCGACTGCGCGAAGGGACTGGTCGCGCGCGGCTTCACCTCGGCAGGCGAGATTGCCATCGCGGGCGGTTCGGCAGGCGGCGAGCTGATGGGGGCGGTGATCAATTCCGACCCCGAGCTGTTCGGCGCGGTGGTCGCGCACGTGCCCTTCGTCGACGTGCTCAACACCATGCTCGACGAGACCCTGCCGCTCACCCCGGGCGAATGGCCCGAGTGGGGCAACCCGATCGAGGATGCCGAGGCCTTCGCGCATATCCTGAGCTACAGCCCCTACGACCAGGTGAGGGCGCAGGCCTATCCGCCCCTGATGGTCACCGCCGGCCTCAACGACCCGCGCGTGACTTACTGGGAGCCGGCCAAGTGGGTCGCGCGCCTGCGCGAGCTGAAGACCAACGACAACGAGCTGATCCTCAAGACCAACATGGGTGCGGGCCACGGCGGCAAGTCGGGCCGCTTCGAGAGCCTGAAGGAAACCGCCGAGGAGTTCGCCTTCATCTTGTGGCAGCTCGGCATCGAGGGATGAGCGAGGGCGCTGCACCCAAGGACGAGGGCTTCACCATGACCTTCACCGCGCTGGGCGAGCACATCGACCAGCTCGGCCACGTCAACAATGCGGTCTGGGTGCAGTGGATGGAGCAGATCGCGGTGAGCCACTGGGAAGCCGTCGCGCTGCCCGAGTGGCAGGCCGCGTACGTCTGGGTCGTGACCCGCCACGAGATCGACTATCGCGGCAACATCCGCGAGGGCGAGAGCGTGACGGCGCGCACCTTCATCCCCGATGCGCCCAGCGGGGCGCGTTTCGACCGCTGCGTCGAATTCATTGATGCGCGCGGCAGGACCGTGGTGCGCTCGCGCACGACCTGGGCGATGATCGCGCAGGAAACAGGGCGCATCATGCGTGTCCCCGCCGAGATCACCGCGCGCTTCTTCGTGGACTGAAAACTCAGTGCAGACTGATGACGTTGCCTGAGGCGGGTATCGCCACGGGCACGCCTGCCGCTGCCTCGGCCATGCTCAATTCGCGCATCGATCGGTTGCGCCCTGCGGCCTTGGCCGCATAGAGCAGGCTGTCGCAGCGGCTGTAGAGCGTCGCGAAGCGCGTAGGGCCGGTCATCGTCACCATCCCCATGCTGGCAGTCACGAGGCCATCGAGCCCGGGGACCTCGTTGGCGATGCGCGCGGGGATCGAGGTGCGGCGACGTTCGGCGCGCTCGGGAGCATCCTCACCGCGCATCAGCAGCAGGAATTCCTCGCCGCCCAGACGCACCGCAATGGTGTCCTCGTCGGGCATCAGGGCCAGCGCGACCGCGCGCAGCACGGCATCGCCGGTGGCATGGCCCATGGTGTCGTTGACGCGCTTGAAATGGTCGAGATCGATGATCGCCATGGTCTGATAGCCCTCGCGGGTGAGGCGCGCATAACGCTCCTCGAAGCCGCGACGATTGTACAGACCGGTCAGCGGGTCGCGCTCGGCAAGGTTCTCCAGCACCTTGGACTGCGCGACGGCATGGTCGCGCTGGTTCTTGATCGCCATGAAGCGGTCTGCCGCGCCCAGCGAGGTGACGATGACCTCGAAGGCAATCGAGAGATGCTGCTCGACCATGAAGCCGAGCGGGGCCTCGGTCATGCCGAGCAGCGAGGCGATGCGGCTGAGCGCGGTCGCGATGAGCGGTGCCCAGCCGATGATCTGGAACCAGACCGTACGGCTGCCGCGCAGCGCGGCGGTCACCATCGAGCCGAGCAGAACCGCGAGGACCGGGATGAAGGCGAGGTAGTAGAGGTCCGCCACGCTGGGCAACAACGGTCCCGAGGCGAACAGGTAGTAGACCGTCCAGAAGGCCATCCAGGGCGTCAGTGCATCGAGCGCGCGGCGCTGGTAGCGCGGCAGCATGCCCGGCTCGACGAGGTCAGCGAAGAACTGCGCGGCGGCGACGATGGTGGTGGCTATGCTGAGCGAGGACAGCAGGCTGATCTGCATCAGCGAAAGCGAGGCGAAACGGTTGACCAGCCCGCTGGTGACGACGGTCTGGATCAGCATCGAGAAGACCGCGAGTGCGTGCCATAGGACGAAGCGCTGGCGCAGCACGCGGTAGAACGCGAAGTTCAGGACCAGTGGCATGCACATGAGCCCGCATAGTGCGGCCAGCACCAGTTCGCGGATTGCTGCGGCCTGGGGGCCAGCCGGTGGCTCGACGCTCATGTCGGAGAAGATGCCCGGATGACGCGCCCCCTCGACCTCGACGACATAGGCGCTGACCGGCCCCTTCAGTCGCGGCAGCGGCATGTGCATGATCCAGCGAGTACTCGAAAACGTCAGGTCGTCGTGATCGATGGCGATGCGCGCCGTGCTGCTGTCTTGGCCGATGGCCGTGATCCAGATTTTCTCGAAGCGGGTCAGGCGCGTTGCGAGAACATCCCCAGAAGCGGGATCGTGCCCTGCCATGTCGATCCGCACGAGCGTCGAGCGGCTCCCGCTGATCGGCCACGTCGCGCCGGTGCAGTCCCACTTGCCAGGATCGCCGGCGAGCACAGCCGTGGAGCGGCCGCGCTGGCTGGCCTGCGGTGCCAGCGCGGTACACAGCCCTCCCGGGGCGAAACCGTGCGTAGCGTCAGCGTTCGTGGAAAGGGCGGGGGCCGCGAGCACGGGCTGCGCGAAGACGACGCAAAGGGCCCATAGCAAGAATCGGAAAAGGCGCGCCCCATGGAACATGATTGCTCCATGGGGCAGCGTGCTCAATACAAGGTTAACGACCTTGGATTTTGACTTAAGTTAGAATGCCGATGGGTCGATCAACCGATGAGGTCGGCGGTCGGCCGGTAGGCATAGCCCAGTTCGCGGGCGACCGCCTCGTAGGTCACTTCGCCGGCATGGACGTTGAGGCCCTCGGCAAGATGCGGGTTGCGCGCGAGTGCGGCCTTCCAGCCAAGGTCCGCGATGGCCAGGGCATGGGGCAGGGTCACGTTGTTGAGCGCATAGGTGCTGGTGCGCGCGACCGCGCCGGGCATGTTGGCGACGCAGTAGTGGACGATGCCGTCGACGGTGAAGATCGGCTCGGCATGGGTGGTCGCGCGGCTGGTCTCGAAGCAGCCGCCCTGGTCGATGGCGACGTCGACGAGCACCGCGCCCTGCTTCATCGTGCCCAGCATATCGCGGGTGACGAGCTTGGGTGCGGCGGCACCCGGGATCAGCACCGCGCCGATCACGAGGTCGGCCTCGGCGACGCTCTCAGCAAGGTTGGCGGTGCTGGCGAAACGGGTCTTGGCGCGGGCTTCGAAGTGGTTGCCGAGGCGCTCGAGCACGTCGGGGTTGCGGTCGAGGATGGTCACGTCCGCGCCCAGCCCCGCGGCCATTTGCGCGGCGTTGAAGCCGACCACGCCGCCGCCGATCACCGCGACCTTGCCCGGCATGACGCCCGGAACGCCGCCGAGCAGCACACCGCGTCCGCCATTGGCCTTCTCGAGCGCGGTCGCACCTGCCTGGACCGACATGCGACCCGCGACCTGGCTCATCGGCTTGAGCAGCGGCAGCGAGTTGCCGGGGCCGGTGACCGTCTCGTAGGCGATCGCGGTCACGCCCGACTTGACGAGATCGGCGGTCTGCGCGGCATCGGGCGCGAGGTGCAGGTAGGTATAGAGGATCTGGCCCTCGCGCAGCATCGCGCGCTCGGGGGCCAGCGGCTCCTTGACCTTAACGATCATGTCGCAACCGGCGAAGACTTCGGCAGCGGTGGCGATGATTTTCGCGCCGACTGCTTCGTAGGCCGCGTCCTTTGCACCGATGCCGAGGCCCGCACCGGCCTCGACCCAGACCTCGTGGCCGTGCGCGATCAGTTCGAAGGCGCTCTCGGGGGTGAGGCCAACGCGGTATTCGTGGTTCTTGATTTCCTTGACGGTGCCGACGCGCATCCTGGTTCTCCCCATGGAGTGTGAGTGTTTCACCAGAGATTACACCGCCGGGCTCGCAAGGTTTCGCCGTTTTGTGGCTTGCGCGGAAATCTTCATGCGATATTTTTGCGGAAAATTTTGCCTGAGTAGGAAATTTTATCGTGGATCGTACCGACCGGGCCTTGCTCGCAGCGCTGCAGGCCGATTCCTCGCGTTCGGTCGCCGAGCTGTCCGAACGCGTCCATCTCTCGCCCTCGGCATGTCACCGCCGGATCAAGGCGCTCGAGGAGCAGGGTGTGATCGCGGGCTACGTCGCCCGGCTCGATGCGCGCAAGATCGGACTGCCCGCCGAAGTCATGGTCGAGATCACGCTCAATTCGCAGAGTAGCGAGGCGATGGAGCGCTTCGAGCGCGCGGTTTGCGATTTCGACGACATCCTCGAATGCAACCTGATGAGCGGGGGCGCGGATTACCAGCTGCGCGTCGCGGCAGCCGGGCTCGACCACTACGAGCGCATCCATCGCGACTGCCTCTCGCGCCTACCCGGGGTATCCTCGATGAAGACCAGCTTCTCGCTGCGCCGGGTCAAGCGCTTTGCGGGCTATTCGGTGCCCTGATCGGACTCGCCATCGCGGTCGTTGCGCATCGGGCTGGTGATGATGCGATCGTGCGCGGCGCGGATGTCGCCTGCCTCATGCTGGAGCGAGAGGCGTTCCTTGTCGAGCCGGCGATAGGTCGCCTCGGCCTTGTCGATGTCCTCGATCGAAAGCCCGAGGCCATCGAGCGCGGAGCGCGCCAGCGTGACCGCCGAGCCCAGTACCTCGCGCACCATGAAAGTGACCGGCGCGCTCTTGAGGCGCAGCAGCGAGCGGCGATCGTAGACCCGCGCATAGATGCGCGCCTGCGGGAAGGTGCTCTGGACTTCGCGCAGGAAAGCCTCGTCGAGCTGGTCCTTGTCGATGCAGAAGGCGATCACTTGTGCATCGCTCCCGCCCGCCTGGCGCAGCATGTCGAGCCGGGTGCCGTCGCCGAACCAGACCTGCGCGCCGAAATTGCGCGCAGCGTCGATCATCGCGATGTCGGTATCGATCAGGGTGACCGCGATTTCGGCGGCATTGAGCATCTGCGCGACGGTCTGGCCGAAGCGGCCATAGCCCACCACGATCGCGCTCGATCCGTCGGCGCGCGGCCCTTCGCGTTCCTGCGCCTTGCCCTGCGGGGTCTCGCGGATGCGGCGGGTCGCCATCATCAGGAACGGGGTGGTGACCATCGAGAGGGTGACGATCGCGCCGAACAGGCTCGCAGCCTCGGACTGGACCAGCATCGCCTGGCTGGCTTGCGCGAAAAGCACGAAGCCGAACTCGCCGCCCTGGCTGAGCAGCAGGCCGAGCGCGAGGGCGCCGCGCCATGGCATGCGAAAGGCCAGCGCGAGGCCGAAGATGATCGCCGCCTTCACCGCGATCAGGGTCAGGGCCATGCTGACGACGAACAGCGGATGCTCGGCGATGGCGGAGAGGTCGAGCATCATGCCCACGGCCATGAAGAACAGGCCGAGCAGGATCGAGCGGAACGGCTCGACGTCGGCCTCGAGCTCGTGGCGATAGGGCGAATCGGCGAGCATGACCCCGGCGATGAAGGCGCCGAGCGCGGTCGAGAGGCCGAGGGCCTGCATCAGCGCGGCTGAGGCGATCACCGTGAACAGCGCGGCGAAGACGAACATCTCGCGCTCGCCGAGATTGCCGATCAGGCGGAACAGCGGGCGGATGACGAAGCGCCCCGCCGCGATGAGACCGGCGATGGCGAGCAGCGTCATCACTGCGAGCTGCCATCCCGGCGGCCCTTCGGGCAGCGCCGGGTTGCGGTTCATCGCCGCGATGATCGTGATCAGCGGGATGATCGAGAGGTCCTGGAACAGCAGGATCGCGAAGGCGCGCTCGCCAAAGGGGCTGTTGAGCCTTCCCGCGCTCTGCAGCATCGGCAGGACCTGCGCGGTCGAGGAGAGGCCGAGCGGCAAGCCGAGCGCGAGGGCGGCCTGCAGCGTGAACGGCGTGAAGAAATAGATCACCGCAGATACCGCGAGGCCGCACAAGGCGACCTGCAGCAGGCCGAGCCCGAAGATCTCGTGGCGCATGCGCCACAGCCGTCGCGGTGCGAGTTCGAGGCCGACGACGAAGAGCAGCAGGGTGATGCCCAGTTCGGCAATGCCGATCTTGCTTTCCGGGTCACCGATCAGGCCGAGCGCGGAAGGACCGAGAATGGCGCCTGCAAGCAGGTAGCCCAGCGTCGCGCCGAGGCCGAGGCGGCGGAACAGCAGGACGAATATGAGGGCCGTGCCCAGGAGGAAGAAGCCGTCCTGCAGAAGGAAAGCCTGACCGTGATCTTCCATGGTGTCCTTCCGGGCGCGTTCCAGGTCTTTGGGAAAGCGCGAAGTTAGGGTGCCTGCGTGCGATTACCAAGTGGCAAGATCGGGTCGCTTGAGAAAAGGCCAGCGCCGGGGCGCCAGTGGCGGTGCTAGCGCGGCTTGATGCCCTTGCACACAAAGCCCAGCACCTTGCCCTGTGCGCTGTCCCACTGCATCGCGCTCACCTTGGGTGCGGGTACCGTGCCGCTCGAGACCTGCGCACCGCTGGGGGCGAGCGCGGTCCAGCTGTAGGTGGTGCTCTGGAGCGTCGCGCAATTGACCGAGCGGCGAGAGTAGATGGTCGTGCCGCGGCTCCAGCTGCCCTGGTCGGAGAGCAGCGTTTCGGCTTGCTTGAAGCTGCGGCCAAGGCCCCCTGCGCGCATGCTCGCGGTGTCGACGAGTACGCTGCGCCCGAGCGTGCGCTCGATGTCGAGCGCGAAGACGCGGTGCCACACGCCCTGCTGGATTGGACCGGCTTCGACCGAGACCCCAGCCTTATCCTTGGCCGCGAGCGGGGCGGCACCGACGAGTGCGCTCAGCACGAGCAGGGCATGCAGATGCCTCATAGCGGGTTCCCGTTCTCGTCGCGGTAGATGTCGCGGCGGCCGACGTGGTTGGCCGGGCCGACGAAGCCGTCGTTCTCCATGCGCTCGACCCACTTGGCGGCGGTGTTGTAGCCCACGCCCATCTGGCGCTGGAGCCAGGAGACCGAGACCTTCTGGTTCTCGAACACCAGCTGGCACACCTGCCGGTACTTGCGCTCTTCGGGCTGGTCCGAGGCGGTGGCGTCGAGGTCGTCGAAGCCGAACGAGCCTTCCTCGGGCTCCTCGGTGACCGCGTCGATGTAGTCGGGCTTGCCCTGCGAGCGCCAGAAGGTGGCGACTTCCTCGACTTCCTCGTCGGAGACGAAGGGGCCGTGGACGCGCTTGATGGGGTCGGTGTTGGGCTTGTAGAGCATGTCGCCCTTGCCCAGCAGCTGCTCGGCGCCCTGTTCGCCAAGGATCGTGCGGCTGTCGATGCGGCTGGTCACCGCAAACGAGATGCGGGTCGGCAGGTTGGCCTTGATGACGCCGGTGATGACGTCGACCGAGGGGCGCTGCGTCGCCATGATGAGGTGGATGCCCGCCGCACGGCTCTTTTGCGAGAGGCGCTGGATGAGCACTTCGATTTCCTTGCCGACGGTGACCATGAGGTCGGCGAGTTCGTCGACGATCAGCACGATCTGGGGCAGGACCTCGTAGTCGAGCTGGTTTTCCTCGTAGAGCTCCTCGCCGGTCTCGGGGTCGAAGCCGATCTGCACGCGGCGGCCCAGCGGCTTGCCCTTGGCGGCGTGGCTGCGCACCTTCTCGTTGAAGCTTTCGAGGTTGCGCACTGAGATCTCGCTCATCATGCGATAGCGGCGCTCCATCTCCTCGACCGCCCACTTCAGCGCGCGCACCGCCTTGGGCGGTTCGGTCACGACCTGCGAGAGCAGGTGCGGGATGTCGTCGTAGCTCTTGAGCTCGAGCACCTTGGGGTCGACCAGGATCAGGCGGCACTGCGCGGGCGTCATGCGGTAGAGCAGTGAGAGCAGGATCGCGTTGAGGCCGACCGACTTGCCCGAACCGGTGGTACCCGCGACGAGCAGGTGCGGCATCTTAGCAAGGTCGGCGACGACCGGCTCGCCCGCGATGTCCTTGCCCAGGATGATCGGCAGCATGCCCTTGTGGTGCGCGAAGGCTTCCGAGGCGACCATCTCCTTGAACGAGACCATCTGGCGGTCGGCGTTGGGCAGCTCGATGCCCATGACCGTGCGGCCCGGGATCGAGGAGACGCGCGCCGAGATCGCGCTCATGTTGCGCGCGATGTCGTCGGCCAGGCCGATCACGCGGCTGGCCTTGATGCCGGGTGCGGGCTCGAGTTCGTACATGGTGACGACCGGTCCGGTGCGCACCGCGGTGATCTCGCCCTTGACGTTGAAGTCGTCGAGCACGGTCTCGAGCAGGCGGGCGTTGCGCTCGAGGCTGAGCTTGTCGATCTTCTGGCCCGATCCCGGCGGCGGGTCGGCGAGCAGGTCGAGGCTGGGCAGCTCGAAAGTGTCGAACATGTCCTTCTGGCGGCTGCCGAGGCCGAGTTGCGCAGGCGTGGCGGTGGCCTTGGGGTCGACGATCTCGGGCGCCTTGCGCGGCTTTTCGCCGGTGATGGCGGGGGCCGGGCGCGCCTTGGCAGGGGCTTCCGCATCGCGGGCGGGGCCGGTGTCGAGGTCGGCGGCGAGATCGTCCTCGTCGTCGGCGGACTGGCGCTTGCGCGCGAGGGCGCGGGGCTTGCGCGGCGCAGAGGGAAGCGCGCCGGGCAGGGCTTCCGGCAGGCGGCCGATACGTCCGGGCAAGGTCAGCAGCACGCCCCAGTCGATCGCGAAGATGCGCCCGAGCATGGCGACCCCGGTGACGAGGAAGACCAGCGCGACGCAAAGCTTGATCCATCCCTGCACGGCTTCGGGCGCGAGGCCGGAAAGGGCCTCGATGCCGTCGGCGCCGAGCAGTCCGGTGATCCCGCCCATCGAGGCGGGCAGGTTGCCGCCGGGGCTCGAGAACCAGAGCGAGAGGACGGTCGCGATCAGCACCATCGCCAGGATCAGCAAGGCGACCGGGCGCCACCAGCGCTGGTTGGAATGCTCGACCTCGCTGTCGTCCTCTTCGACGAGCAGCCACAGCTTGCGGGCGAAGACGTAGAGCAGCGGCACGAAGAGAGCGCCCACCGGCCCGAACAGCATCAGCACCGCGTCGGCGACCCAGGCGCCGGGCGCCCCCATCCAGTTCTGCGTGGTGGTGCCCGCGGCAGTCGATCCCGAGGCGTCGGTCTGGTGGTAGCTGAGCAGGGCGACGGCGAGAAACGCCATCGCCGCGAACAGCGCCAGCGCGCCGCCGAGCTCGCCCGCACGCCGGACCGAACGTTTCAGAACTGCGCGCCAGTCGGGCCGCGGCGCGCGCCGCGCCTGGCCCATGGAGCGTGTCGCCATGTGGAATTCCCTCGAGTTAAGCGGATCGATAATGCGACGGGCAGGGACTCTGCGTCAAGAACATAGCGGGAATCAGGCTGTGGGGGACTTGTCCGACTCGCCGGAAAGTCCGTCGATTGCGGCCCACCGGGTGGTGTGCAGACGTCTTGCCGTCGCTCGCGTCATCCCGCCCAGCGCGATCACCGGGACACGGGCATGAGCTGCGAGGAGGTGAAAGCGCAGCACACCGAGCGACTTGCCGCCCGGGTGCGAGCGGGTCGCGAAGACCGGGGAGATCAGCACCGCGTTGGCGCGCGCGCGATGCGCTGCGGCCAGTTCCTGATGCGAGTGGACGGTGACGAGCCGCAGCAGGGCGGGGCCCTGCGCCAGTCTCGCGGGCGCGCCATAGGCACCGTCGGCACCCCAGCGCCGCGCGGTGGCGACATCTGCGGCTAGCACCACGAGGTGGCCGCGCCGCCTGGCGATCCTCGAGATGGCGCGAAACCGGGCCTTGCGAGGGCCATCGGACAAGTGGTGATGGCGAAAGATCACCCCGCTCGCGCGCGGCAGGCGCGCCATGGCCTGCTCGAGCACGGCATCGTTGCGCGCGTCGGAGACGAGCCACAGGTGTGGAATCGATGGGTGGCGGTTGGGCACGGGGACGCTATAGCAGCGCGCCATGGATCAGCCAGACTCTACTCCGCACGACGCATCCCCGCTTGCCGAAGTGCGCGCGCGCATCGCGCGCATCGCCGCGATCGCCTCGCGCAAGGCGGACGACATCGAACTCATCGCCATTTCCAAGACTCATCCGGCAGAGCGCATCGCGCCGCTGATCGGGGAAGGCCAGCGCGTCTTCGGCGAGAACCGCGTGCAGGAAGCGCAGGACAAGTGGCCCGCGCTACGCGAGGCGCATCCCGACATCGCGCTGCATCTCGTGGGCCAGCTCCAGTCGAACAAGGCCGAGGACGCAGTCGGGTTGTTCGACTGCATCCACTCGCTCGACCGTCCCTCGCTGGTCAGCGCGCTGGGCAAGGCGATGGACAAGACCGGTCGGCGCGTGCCGTGCTTCGTGCAGGTCAACATCGGTGCGGAAGAGCAGAAGGGCGGCTGCCCTATCGCCGAGGTGCCCGCGCTGCTGGCTTCGGCGCGCGAGGCGCAGATTCCGGTCATCGGCCTGATGTGCGTGCCCCCGCTCGAGATCGAGCCCGCGCCGTTCTTCGCGCTGCTCGCCAGGATCGCGGCGGACAATGGCCTCGACCAGCTTTCGATGGGCATGAGCGGCGACTTCGAGACCGCGATCATGCTCGGCGCGACGCACGTGCGCGTAGGCTCGGCGCTGTTTGGCGCACGCGGCTGAGCCCCCGGCGTCGCAACGCTAGCGGTTGGCCAGTAGGGCCAGTCCGAAACCTGCGAAGACAGTGCCGGTCAGGCGGTTGAACAGCCGCTTGACCGGGGCGCGGGTCAGCGAGGCCGCGATCGAGCGGCCTCCCAGCGCGTAGATGTTGTACCAGAGCCCCTCGATGACGGCGAAAGTCGCGACGAGTATGGCGAACTGGGGAAGCTGGGGACGCCCGGCGTCGATGAACTGCGGTAGGAAGGCCGCCGCGAAAAGGATCGCCTTCGGGTTGGAAATGCTGATCGTGAAGCCGGTGCGGAACACCGTGCGGGCGGGCACGTGCGGCGCTGAAAGACCATGTGTCCCCTCCACCGCCGCCGCCACCTCGACCGGTGCGCGCCAGGCGCGGTAGCCGAGGTAGAGCAGGTAGGCCGCGCCCGCGTAGCGCAGGATCGTGAACAGCCCCGGCATGGCGTGGAGCAGGGTCGAGAGGCCGGCGACCGAGGCTGCGAGCAGGCACAGGAGGGCCGTGAGGCACCCCGCCATGGCGGCAACTGAGCGCCTGTAGCCCAGTTCCACGCTGCGCGAGAGCACGTGCAGCATGTTCGGCCCCGGTGTCGCGCTCAGCAGGAAGACCGCGACGACGAACAGCCACCAGTTGTGCAGAGCCATGGCTCCGGGGTCCTTCCTAGCGCGGCGTTTCCAGCTCGTTGCCGGTCAGCGTGACGATGTGCAGCAGGTTGGTCGAGCCCGGAGTGCCGAAGGGCACGCCCGCCAGCGTGACGAGGCGCGTGCCGGCATCGCCGAAGCCGTGGCGCAGCGCCATGCGCTTGCCCTTGGCGATCATCTCCTCGAAGCTGCCGATGTCGCGGGTGGTGACCGTGTGCGTGCCCCAGAGCAGTGCGAGACGGCGCGCGCAGGTCTGCGAGGGGGTCAGCACGAGCATCGGCGCGGCGGGACGTTCGCGCGCCACGCGGCGGGCAGAACCGCCCGAGCCGGTGAAGACGATGATGCCCTCGATCGGCAGGGTGTCCGCGATCTGCGCGCAGGAACCGGCCAGCGCGTCGGCGGTGGTCGCATCGAGCGGGGTCTGGGCAATGTGGATGCGCTCGGCATAGGTCGAATCACTTTCGACCTTCACCGCGATGCGGTCCATGATCGTCACGGCCTCGACCGGCCAGTCGCCCGCCGCGGTCTCGGCCGAGAGCATCACCGCGTCGGCGCCGTCGTAGACCGCGTTGGCAACGTCGGAGACCTCGGCGCGGGTCGGCGTAGGGCTCTTGATCATCGATTCGAGCATCTGCGTCGCGACCACCACCGGCTTGCCGCTGGCACGGGTCTTCTCGATGATGTGCTTCTGGATGGGGGGGACTTCCTCGGGCAGCAGTTCGACGCCGAGGTCGCCGCGCGCGACCATGATGCCGTCGGACAGCTCGATGATGCCCTCGAGGCTGGTCACCGCCGCGGGCTTCTCGATCTTGGCCATGAGCGCGCCGTGGCCGCCCATCAGCTTGCGCGCCTCGGCGACGTCCTCGGGACGCTGGACGAAGGAGAGGCCGATCCAGTCGGCCTTCTGCTCGACCGCGAAGGCGAGGTCGCGCTTGTCCTTCTCGGTCAGCGCCGGGACCGGCACGATCGCATCGGGAATGTTGACACCCTTGCGGTCGGAGATCGGTCCGCCGACCTCGGCCGAGCACAGGATCTCGTTCTCGTCGGCGCGGATCACCTTGAGCTGCAGCTTGCCGTCGTCGATCAGCAGGCGCTGGCCCTTCTCGAGGATGCCGAAAAGCTCGGGATGGGGTAGGCAGACACGATCGTCGTCGCCCGGCTCGGGGTTGCGGTCGAGCGTGAAGTGCGCGCCGTGCTTGAGGAAGGCCTTGCCGTCCTTGAACTGGCCAACGCGCAGCTTGGGGCCCTGCAGGTCGCACAGGATCGCGACCGGGCGCATCAGGTCCTTCTCGACCGCGCGGATGTTGGCGATGGTCTCGCGGTGAGTCTCGTGGTCGCCGTGGCTCATGTTGACGCGGAAGGCGTCGGCTCCGCGCTGGAGCAGCTTGGCGATCGTCTCCTTGTCGCGGCTGGCAGGGCCGAGCGTCGCGAGGATCTTGACCCTGCGCTGGCGCTTGATGCCACGGTGATGCGGAGAACGACGATAGGGAATGTTTGCCAAGATTCGGTCTGCCTCTTTCGGAACCCGCGGCCCATATGGCAAAGGGTTGCCAACAAACCAAGTTCGAACGGTAGGGTAATGGACGAGAAGCTGGATATAGACACGCTCGATGACGCAACGGCTGCAGCGGCCTTCCGCCGGCTGGTGAGGCACCTGCAGGTGCGCCACGATGCGCAGAACATCGATCTCATGGGGCTGGCGGGTTTCTGCCGCAACTGTCTGGCAGACTGGATCCGCGACGGCGGGTTCGAGGGCGACAAGGCCGAGGCACGCGCGCTGATCCACGGCATGCCCTTTGCCGAGTGGAAGGACAAGTACCAGAGCGAAGCGACGCCCGAGCAGCTCGCGCGCATGGAAGAGAGCCTGAAGAAGAACGCGCCCGGTCACTGATCGGGCGGTCATGGCCGCGCAGACTCAGTCCTCGCCGTTGCCGATCTCGATGGGCTTGCCGAGCAGCGTCTTCACGTAGATGCGCTGGACCAGCACGTAGAGGCAGATCGTCAGCGGCGCTGCCAGCAGTACGCCGAGCATGCCGAACAGCGTGCCCGCGGCGACGACGGCGAAGAGCAAGATCGCGGGCGGAATGTTGACCGCCTGCTTCTGGATCATCGGCTGCAGCAGGTTGCCCTGGAGCTGCTGCACCACGAGGTAGAGCCCCGCGGTCCACAGCGCGGTCATCGGCGAGACGGTGAGTGCGAGCAGCACGGCCGGGGTCCCGGCGATGACCGGACCGATCAGCGGGATGACGTCGAGCAGCCCGGCAATGAGGCCAAGGCCCGCTGCCGAGGGAATGCCGAGCAGTGCAAGGCCGCCCCAGGTCAGGATCGCGACGAGGATCGAGGAGATCACTTGTCCGCGCATCCAGCCGGTGAGTCCCATCCAGGCATCGTCGAGCGCCGCCTCGGCGACGGCTTCCGCCTTTTCGGGCACGAGCAGCAGCAGTCCGCGCCGGTAGAGCTGCGGGCTGCCGGCGATGAACAGGGCGCCGGCGATGATCAGCACGAGGTTGGTGAGACCCGTGCCCATCGTCATCACATAGCCCCCGGCATTGCCGAGCAGGTCCGAGGAGCCCTTCTTGGCCTGCGCGATCGTCTGCTGGACGGCCGGGCCGATGCCCAGCTCGCCAAGCAGCTGCTGGAGCCTGTCGACGGCCTTGGGCAGCGCGGCGCGGATCGCGTCGAACTCGCCTGCGAGCTGCGCGCCGAACAGGAACAGCGCTCCGACGAAGACACCGAGCAGGATCAGCGCTGACAGGGTCAGCGCCAGACCGCGTCCGAGCGGCGTGTGCTTGCCGATGGCAGTGGCGAGAGTGTCGAACACGACGGCGAGCACGACAGCGGCGACGACCATGAGCAGGAAGCTCGCCATGGTAACGAGGAGATAGGCGACGCCGACGAGTGCGAGCACGATGACCACGCGCCCGGCAAAGCGGCCTGCGCCGCGTTCCAGGGTGCTCGCGCCACTGTCCGGCGATTGTGTCTCGTGCTGCATCTCGTGTCTTCCCCTCGGCCCGTGCGCCCCGCAAGGGACTGCGGCAAGGAAAAGCGGGAGGTGGATCGCTTGTTCCACACGCCGATCGTTCCACGATATCCACAGGCGAAGTCTTTGCCCGAATCTCAAGCTGGCGCTATCAGCCCCGGCCATTCGTCACACGACACCCGATTCCCGAAATCCAACTTGCGGAGCTGATATCCCATGGCCGAAACCACCGACGATCGCCTGCGCCTCCTGATCGAGCGCATCGAGCGCCTCGAAGAGGAAAAGAAGGGCATCTCGGACGACGTCCGCGACGTCTACAACGAGGCCAAGGCGGTCGGCTACGACGTCAAGATCATGCGCCAGATCGTGCGCCTGCGTAAGATGAAGCCCGACGACCGTCGCGAGATGGATCTCGTGCTCGAGACCTACCGCAACGCGCTCGGCCTCGACTGAGCGTTGCCGGTCCGTGCTGGCAGGGGCGCCGTCCCTGTCCGCCCGGACCGCTTGCGTCGCCAGCGGCTGGCTCAGCTCCCGGCGACGAGACCGAGCAGGACCACCGCGCCATTGGCGCTGGCGTGCTCGATCATCGAGCCGACGAGGCCGATGCGCTGGCGCGTGAAGCCCAGCATGATGCCTGCCCACAGCTGCGGCAGGACCAGCAGCAGCGTCGCTGCCGAGACCTGCGCATAGTTCAGCGTGTGCACGCCCGCGAAGACCAGTGCCATGATCCAGTAGATCGCGGGGAACGCACCCGCGAAGCTGCGCAGCGGGGCGCGTCGGCGCAGGGCCGTCCACCCTGCGACCGCGACAAGGATCACGCCCGCGAGCAGCGCCAGCATGAGCTTGCCGTCGTGCACCGTCGCTGCCGTCGCGATCGATGCGGCGATGGCGCAGGCGAGCAGCCACAGGGCGCGGGGTCGACCGCTCTGCCAGCCCCGGAACACCAGCTCCTCGAGCACCGGGGCGATCACAACCACTGCCGGGATCAGCCAGTTGCCCGGGATCTTGCCGAAGGCGTCGGGCGGGGCGAGCCCCATCGATTTCTGCACCATGAGCGTGAGTGGCAGCAGGCAAAGGATCAGCACTGCCCAGTGCAGCACGCATAGCACGCCCAGCGCCCCCCAGTTCGAGGCACGGGCGAGGCCCGCGGGCTGCATCAGCCGGGGCCGGGCAAGGAAGCCGAGCAGGTCTCCGAGAATGGTGCGATAGCTGGCGGGCGCGCCGGTGGATCGTGGGTCTTGCTGGCTCGACATGTCCCGAGGTCTAATCCTGCTACCTTGCCAAAAGCTTGTTCTCGCGGACAATTAGGTGTCTGATTGCCTGCCTGCGTCAAGTGCGAGGCGGCGTTCTTCGCGTGTTTTCCCGGGGGCACCCGGTATCCCGAGCGGAAAATTTGCGCCGCGCTTCGCGCTGCTTGTCACACTGTATTGTCAGGGAGAGGCTTATGATCACCACTACCACCCCGATTGTCGAAGGACGTCCCGCAAAGGAATACCTCGGTGTCGTCACCGGAGAGGTCATCGTCGGGGCAAACCTCGTGCGTGACCTCTTTGCCAGCATTACCGACATCGTCGGTGGCCGCTCGGGCAAGTACGAACAGGTCCTCCAGCGTGCGCGCAAGGAAGCGCTTGCGGAAATGGAGGAAGAGGCGCTTCGCCTTGGCGGCAACGCGGTCGTAGGCGTCGACATCGACTACGAAGTGCTTGGCAAGACCGGCTCGATGCTGATGGTGAGCTGCTCGGGCACTGCGGTCGTGCTGTGATTGTCTTGCGCTCGTCCTTGGTTTCGCGAAGGACGAGGTATCGCTGAGCCTTGGTCGTAGCCCCCGCTCAACCCGGTTCGGGACCGGGGGTGGGGCCATCGTCTGCGCCGTTGTCTTCGTGATCCGCCTCGTCGCTTGCGTGATCTGGTTCGGGAGTACCTGAAGGCGTCACTTCGGTATCGAGCCGGTTCGGCAGGGCGATGGGAGGTGTGGCCGGTGCCGTCACGGGTTCGTTCACGCTGACCGGGTTCTGCATCAGGTTCTGGAACCTCTCTTGCTGCAGGGTGCGCAAGCGGTCCTGCAATTGCAGAAGGCTCGCCTCGGCCTTGTCCTTGAGCAGCGGATCGCCTGCGCGCCGCGTTTCGGATGCGATCTGCATGTTGAGCAGCGTCTCTGCCTGCCGCAGGTTCATTTCCCGGACGACGGCCGCCATGCCCTCCTGATTGAGCGCTGCGTCGAGCAACAGCTGTACGCCCTTCTCGAAAGAGCAGGCCTGATGGTATTCGTTCACCAGCCGGACCATGTCGTCGACGGTATAGGTGTCTACCGAATCCATCCGGCGCGCGAGCAGTGACTGCATGAGGCGATTGCGCTCGGTATCCATCACCTTGGTGATCGCCGGGGCAATCTGGTTCTGGTAGACGTTCGCGTCGATGTTGCTGTGGGTCGCCACCGAAAGCCCGGCCAGGCCGGCCAGGATCGACTTCGCCCGCTCCCCCGTGACGATGCTGCTGCTCGTGCTGAGACCTGCCGCGAAGAAGTCGAGGATCGAGGAGACGGCGGCCCTGCGACCGTAGATACGGCCTTTCTCCTGCGTGCAGATCATGTCGGCGCGCGAGAGCAGGATTGCCTGCAGTCGGTTGCGCGCAGTCTGGCTGCCGAGCGCCTCTGTATAGGCGAGTTTTTCTGGTGCTTTCTTTTCCTGTGGCGCATTCTTGCTGCGCACCGTTTTTGGAAAAGTGAAGCAATCGAGATCGAGCGCCAGCTTGTCATCGCCCTCGAGCCCTTCGACCAGACAGTCCTGGTTGCCGATGCTCGCCGCTATGGCAGGATTTACTCTGGCCGACCGGCCGACCGTTCCGCAGCCGGATAGGGCAGAGGCGAGAAGTGCCAGTCCGCACAGTCGCAGTGATGATTGCATAAAGATGCGCATGAAAAGGCCCCCCGGCTCGATTGCAGCGATGGGGCCAGTGTTCGTCGTTCGGGCGCGCCTTGCCACTGGAGACTGATCGGTAATGGCATCAAGAAGCGTCCGTCTTGGCTTGAGTGCCTGTCTCAGCGGCAGGCCGCAGGTCCGAGCGGATGGTAAAGGCGCCAATCGTGGCAGGTGTTGCTCTGGGGCGAAGCCTTGTTGTAAGGGCGCCCGACCAGATTTTTAACGGACTCGCCCCGTAGCCGCCGCGCATGTGCGTTTATCGCCGTCGCGCACCGGTGATGCACCAGGCGGCGGGCAGACAAGAAGAGCGACCGATGGCAGGCCATTCCAAATTCAAGAACATCATGCATCGCAAGGGTGCGCAGGACAAGAAGCGCTCGGCGCAGTTCTCCAAGCTCAGCCGCGAAATCACCGTGGCCGCCAAGATGGGCATGCCCGACCCCGACATGAACCCGCGCCTGCGCGCTGCGGTCAACGCCGCCAAGGCGCAGTCGATGCCCAAGGACAACATCCAGCGCGCGATCGACAAGGCCTCGAAGGGCGATGCCGAGAACTACGAGGAAGTGCGCTACGAGGGCTACGGCCCGGGCGGTGTCGCGCTGATCGTCGAGGCACTGACCGACAACCGCAACCGCACCGCCACCAACGTGCGCACCGCCTTCTCCAAGAACGGCGGCAACCTCGGCGCTTCTGGCGCGGTCAGCCACGGTTTCGAGCGTCTCGGCCTGATCGAGTATCCCGCCTCGGTGGGTGACGAGGACAAGGTTCTCGAGGCCGCGATCGAGGCGGGCGCCGACGATGTCGAGAGCGACATGGGCGATGGCGACGAGAATCCGGGCGGCCACAGCATCTGGGTCGCTTCCGACGCGCTTCACGAAGTCGCCGCCGAGCTCGAGAAGGTTCTGGGCGAGGCCGAAGGCGTGAAGCTGGCATGGCGTCCCAACCTCAAGGTCGATGTCGACGAGGGCACCGCGAGCACGCTGCTCAAGCTGGTCGATACGCTCGACGACGACGACGACGTCCAGACTGTCTGGGGCAACTACGAGATCTCCGACGAGGTCATGGAAAAGCTGGGCTGATACGGTCCTTCCCGAGTTGATCCGATAAGCCGGGGCACTTGGCGCCATGATCATCATCGGGCTCGATCCCGGCCTTACCTGCACCGGCTGGGGCGTGGTCGCCAAGAGCGGCAGCCGCCTCAGCCACGTCGCCAACGGGCAGATCCGCACCGACGCCAAGGCCTGCATGGCCGACCGGCTGGTCGAGCTCGATGCGGCGCTGACCGACGTGATCCTCCATCACCGGCCCGATGCGGGCGCGGTCGAGGAGGTCTTCGTCAACGTGAACCCGCAATCGACGCTCAAGCTCGGACAGGCACGCGGTGTCGCCATGCTCTCGATCGCGCGCGCCGGGCTGCCGGTGGCGGAGTACTCGACCAAGGTCGTCAAGAAGGCGCTGGTCGGTACCGGGGGTGCCGACAAGAAGCAGATCCAGCACATGCTGCGCGTCCTGCTGCCCGGTGTCACGCTGGCGGGCGAGGATGCCTCCGACGCGCTCGCCGTCGCGATCACCCACGCCAACATGCTGGGCAGCCACCGCTGAACCTTGCGGGAACGCGCCTGCAAGGCCAGGCGTTTGCCGCGCATGACCAGATCCGAACCGGGCGCGAAGAGCGTAGATAGCAGCGACGCTGTATGGATGCGCATGGCGCTCGAGCACGCCGTCGCCGAGAAGGGCACCGACCCTGCCCAGACGCCGATTGGTGCCGTGATCGTGCGTGACGGCGTGCTGCTCGCGCGCGGCGTCAACCTTACCGAGGAGCACCACGATCCCACCGCCCATGCCGAAGTCGTGGCGATGCGCGCGGCGGGCGAGGCGACCGGCGAGATGCGCTTCGAGGGCGCGACGCTCTACACCACGCTGCAGCCCTGCGGGATGTGCACGATGGCCTCGATCTGGGCAGGCATCAGCCGCATCGTCTATGGCGCGGGGCGCGACGACGTCCATGAAATGTACTTCGAGGACCGCCACCTCTCGACGCTCGATTTCGTCGCCGATGCCTGGAAGGACGACCTGACGCTTGTCGGCGGGGTCCTCGCGCGCGAGTGCGCGCAGCTCTATTTCGGCCCTCACGACGCGGTTCCCGAAGAGATGCAGGGCAACGACTGAGCGGCGCGGCGTGGTTGGGGGCGCGCACCGGTGGATCGCGCGCGATAGGGGCTGGCGTGGCGATTTCGTTCCTGCCATAGGAACAAACCATGATCGCGAAGCTCACCGGACTGCTTGACGACACCGGCCCCGACTGGGCGGTGATCGACGTCAATGGCGTTGGATACCTCGTGCACTGCTCGGCGCGCACGCTCGATCACCTCGGCATTCGCGGCGACAAGGTCGTGGTCCATACCGAGATGCAGGTCTCCGAGACCGACCAGCGCCTGATCGGCTTCACCTCGGCGGCCGAGCGCAACTGGTTCCGGCTGCTGACCGCGGTGCAGGGGGTGGGGTCGAAGGTCGCGCTGGCGATCCTCTCGGTGCTCTCGACCGAGGAACTCCAGCGCGCCTGCGCGGGCGGAGACAGCGCGATGGTCGCGCGCGCCAATGGCGTTGGCCCCAAGCTCGCGACGCGCATCGTCAACGAATTGAAGGACAAGGCGGGCGGGATGCCGGTGGCACCGGGCTCGCCGGCGCTCGGCGCGACGGCCGTTGTGCCCGCAGGCTCGGCCAGCGCGGACGCCGTCTCGGCGCTCCAGAATCTGGGCTTCAAGCCCGCCGTCGCCAGCGCCGCCGTCGCCCATGCGACGGGCAAGCTGGGCGAGGATGCCGGGCTCAACGATCTCGTGCGCGTGGCGCTCAAGAAGGCTTCGGGGTGAAGAGGGGATTGACCATGATCGCAAGGTTCGTGACGGCAGCGCTCGCGCTTGGCCTGGTGTCGGGCGCACCGCTCGCAGCGCAGGACATGTCCGGTTTCAGCAAGGGGCCGGTCTTTACCGAATACGGCGCGGTGGCCCGGGTCGAGTCCGACTTGCCGGTAGGGCCCGAGACGCACTTCAAGGTCGTCTACAACGTCCACGAAGGTGCCAAGCCCGGCGAAGTGCTGCGCGCCTTCGACACCGCCGCGCGCTTCATCAACATGAACGTTGCCGCCGGCGTGCCCGAGAAGAACATCGCGGTTGCCCTCGTCGTGCATGGCAAGGCGGGCTGGGACCTTACCAGTGATGCCGCTTATGCCGCTCACTTCGATGGCAAGGCCCAGGCCAATGCCAGCGGCAAGCTCGTCGGCCAGTTGCTCGCGCACGGGGTGAAGATCTACATCTGCGGCCAGAGCGCGAAGGCCATGGGCATCGACAGGAGCGACCTCATCCCCGGCGTGCAGGTGGCACTGTCTGCGATGGATGCCTTTGCGCTCCTGCAGCAGCAGGGCTACGTGCTGCTGCCGTGAAGAAGGCCGGGCTCGCGGCTCTGGTCCTCGCAGGACTGGCCGCTGCGGCCCTTCTCGCCAACTGGCTCATGCGCTGGCTGGCGATCGACAGCTGCCTCGATGCTTCGGGCGCCTGGGACTACGCAAGGAACGTTTGCCTCTACCGATGACCGATAACCCGATCCTCTCTCCCGCCTCGCAGCCCGAGGACGCCGATGCGGCGCTCAGGCCAAAGACCCTGTCCGATTTCGTCGGGCAGGAAGCGGCCAAGGACAACCTGCACGTTTTCATCGAGAGCGCCAAGTCGCGGCGCGAGGCGATGGATCACACGCTGTTCTTCGGACCGCCGGGCCTCGGCAAGACGACGCTGGCGCAGATCGTCGCGCGCGAGCTGGGCGTGGGCTTTCGCGCCACCTCGGGCCCGGTCATCGCCAAGGCGGGCGATCTCGCTGCGCTGCTCACCAATCTCGAGCAGGGCGACGTCCTGTTCATCGACGAGATCCACCGCCTCAATCCGGTGGTCGAGGAAGTGCTCTACCCGGCGATGGAGGACCGCGCGCTCGACCTCATCATCGGCGAAGGCCCTGCTGCACGTTCTGTACGTATCGACCTGCCGCCCTTCACGCTGATTGGGGCCACCACGCGACAGGGGCTGCTCCAGACCCCCTTGCGCGACCGTTTCGGCATCCCGGTGCGCCTCCAGTTCTATACCGTGCCCGAGTTGGAGCACGTGGTGACGCGCGGGGCGAACCTGCTCGGCATCGGCATGGACAAGGGCGGCGCGACCGAGATCGCGCGCCGCTCGCGCGGAACGCCGCGCGTCGCAGGGCGCCTGATGCGCCGCGTGCGCGACTTCGCCCACGTCGCGGGCTCGGACGTCATCACCCGCGCCATCGCCGACGATGCGCTGACCCGGCTCGACGTCGATTCGATCGGTCTCGACATGCAGGACCGGCGCTACCTCACGATGATCGCCGACATCTACAAGGGCGGCCCGGTCGGCGTCGAGACGCTGGCGGCGGGCCTGTCCGAGCCGCGTGACACGATCGAGGAAGTGATCGAGCCCTACCTCATCCAGCTCGGCCTCGTCGCGCGGACCGCGCGTGGCCGCTGCCTCAACGATCGTGGCTGGCAGCACCTCGGCCTGACACCACCCGAAGGCGCGGCAGGCAATGCACGTCAGGTGGGCCTGTTCGACTCGGGCAGGGCGGAAGGCTGAGCCACAGCGACGCCGCCAATGCCGGGGCGATACCGGTGATTTGCATATGCCCGGGCGGCTCGGTTCGTCCCGTTATGGCACATGGCGTCCCGATTCCGATTCCATTAACTACGTTTATCCCTCATGCTAAGGAAAAATGGGGCTAAGAGGGGCGTCGCGTTAACCTCATTCAGAGGTCGGGTGTGTCATAGGGCTCTCTGTGATCGGGTCGACACAGCCGGTCAGGTGCGACGAGAACGAGAAGTGATTTTGCCATGTCGATAAGGACTGCCATCGCAAAACTGTCTGCCTGCGCGGCGGGCTGCGCCGTCGTGGGTGGCGGCGCCGTCCATGTGGCCGAACAGCAGTCCGCCAAGACCGAGTATCGCAAGGTCAAGGTCGCCAAGCAGGCCAAGCCGGCCAAGCGCATCGTGCGCCGTCCACGCCCGGCACCGGTCGGCGAGCGCAACATTGCCCCCCCGGTCGAGCCGCAGATCGCCATGGCACCGCTTCCCGTGCCCTACGATCCCCCGGCAAGCCGCGTCATCCCCCAGGGTGGCACGAGCGGAGGCACGCCGCCGGTCGTGATCGGCGGTTCGTCGAGCGGCGGTGGTTTCGGTGGTGGCTTCTTCGGCGGTTTCTTCGGCGGCGGGTCGAGCGGCGGCAGCACCGTCGTCATCACCTCGACGAGTTCCAGTTCGAGCAGCTCTTCTTCGTCGAGCTCCTCGTCTTCGTCCAGTTCGTCGAGTTCTTCGGGGGGCGAAGAGGGAGCAACCAGCTCCACCTCGACCTCCTCGGGCGGTTCCAGCGGTTCATCCAGCTCGACTTCGTCGTCGAGCGGCGGCGAAAGTTCCACCTCGACTACCTCGACCTCGGGCGGTGCGACTTCGGGCGGCTCCACCACCAGCAGCGGTGCAAGCTCGAGCGGTGGTTCGACTTCCTCTTCGGGCTCGTCGTCCAGTTCGACTTCGTCCTCTACGTCGACCTCGTCGTCGAGTGGTGGCGAAAGCTCGAGTACCGGTGGCAGGACCTCTTCGTCGACCACCACCTCAGGCGGGGCCAGCACGAGCACCACGACCGGCGGCAGCACGACCAGCGGGAGCAGCACGAGCACGGGTGGCAGCACCACCGGTAGCTCCAGTACCTCGACTGGTGGTAGTTCGACCTCGAGCACCTCGGGCAGCAGCACAACGAGCGGTGGACCGCCGCCCCCGCCCCCGCCTCCGCCGACCGATGTTCCCGAGCCGCCGATGGTGATCTTGTTCGGTGCAGCCGCTGCGGCAGTCTTTGCGCGACGCAAGCTTGGAGCGCGTGCCCGGGCTGCCTGACACCGGCACAGCGACAGGACAATTCATCCGCCGAGAAGGGGAGCCATCGAGCTCCCCTTTTTCGTTCGTGCACCATGTCGCCCGTGAAGCGGGCCCGGCCCTCAGCCCGGCCCTTTCCCTGCTGTCCCCAAACGCGGAAGACCCCGCCCGGCACGGGGCCGGACGGGGTCTTCGTGATGCCTTTCGGCGTCGCTGGTAAAGCGATCAGCCTGCGGCGAGCTTGCGCAGCACGTACTGCAGGATGCCGCCGTTCATGAAGTACTCGACCTCGTTGGCGGTATCGATGCGGCACAGCGCGGTGAAGGTGAAGGTCGAGCCGTCCTTGCGGGTGACTTCGACTTCCACGTCCTGGCTCGGCTTGAGCTCGGCAACGCCCTTGATGGTGAAGGCGTCGTCACCGGTCAGGCCCAGCGTCTCGCGGGTCTGGCCGTCCTTGAACTGCAGCGGCAGCACGCCCATGCCGACCAGGTTCGAGCGGTGGATGCGCTCGAAGCTCTCGACGATGACGGCGCGAACGCCGAGCAGGTTGGTGCCCTTGGCCGCCCAGTCACGCGAGGAACCGGTGCCGTATTCCTTGCCCGCGACGACGACCAGCTGCGTGCCGTCGGCAGCGTGCTTCATGGCGGCGTCGTAGACCGGCATGGTCTCGCCCTTGTAGGACGAGAAGCCGCCCTCGGTGCCCGGGACCATCTCGTTCTTGATGCGGATATTGGCGAAGGTGCCGCGCATCATGACTTCGTGGTGGCCACGGCGCGAGCCGTAGGAGTTGAAGTCGGCCTTGGCGACCTGGTGCTCCATCAGCCACTGGCCCGCGGGGCTGTCGGCCTTGATCGAACCGGCCGGCGAGATGTGGTCGGTGGTGACCGAGTCGCCGAGGATCAGGAGCGGCTTGGCCTCGACGATGTCCGAAACCGGCGCCGGGGTCATGTCCATGCCCTCGAAGTAGGGCGGGTTGGCGACGTAGGTCGAACCGGCGCGCCACTTGTAGGTGTCCGAACCGACAACGTCGATCTTCTGCCAGTGCTCGTCGCCCTTGTAGACGTCGGCGTAGCGGGCCTGGAACATCGAACGGTCGACACATGCGTTCATGGTCGAGTTCACTTCCTCGTTGGTCGGCCAGATGTCCTTGAGGAACACGTCCTGGCCATCCTTGCCCTTGCCGATCGGGGTCGTGGTGAAATCTTCGACCACGGTGCCCTTCAGGGCGTAGGCAACCACCAGCGGCGGCGAGGCGAGAAAGTTGGCGCGCACGTCGGGCGAGACGCGGCCCTCGAAGTTGCGGTTGCCCGAGATCACGGCGCTGGCGACGAGGCCGTTGTCGTTGATCGCCTTGCTGATCGGCTCAGCGAGCGGACCCGAGTTGCCGATGCAGGTGGTGCAGCCGTAGCCCACGAGGTTGAAGCCGATGTTGTCGAGGTGCGACTGCAGGCCGGCCTTCTCGAGGTAGTCGGTGACGACCTGCGAGCCGGGAGCGAGCGAGGTCTTGACCCAGGGCTTGGGCTTGAGGCCCAGCTCGTCGGCCTTCTTGGCGACGAGACCGGCGGCAACCAGCACGCTCGGGTTCGAGGTGTTGGTGCACGAGGTGATTGCCGCGATCATGACGTCGCCGTCGGTGATCGAGAAGTCCTTGCCCTCGACCGGAACCGACTTGGGCTCCTGCTTGTAGAGCTCGGCCATGTCCTTGTTGAAGACGTCGTCGACCTCGGTGAGGATGACCTTGTCCTGCGGACGCTTGGGGCCGGCGAGCGAGGGCACGACGGTCGAGAGGTCGAGCTCGAGGCTGGACGAGAACACCGGCTCGGGGGCCGAGGGGTCCATCCAGAAGCCCTGCTCCTTGGCATAGGCTTCGACCAGTTCGACCTGGCCTTCGTCGCGGCCGGTGAGGCGCAGGTACTCGAGGGTCTTGTCGTCGATGCCGAAGAAGCCGCAGGTCGCGCCGTATTCGGGAGCCATGTTGGCGAGCGTCGCGCGGTCGGCCAGCGACAGCGTGGCGAGGCCGGGGCCGAAGTACTCGACGAACTTGCCGACCACGCCGTGCTTGCGCAGCATGTTGGTGCAGGTCAGCACGAGGTCGGTGGCGGTCACGCCTTCCTGCAGCTCGCCGGTGAACTTGAAGCCGACGACTTCGGGGATGAGCATCGAGACGGGCTGGCCGAGCATCGCGGCTTCAGCCTCGATGCCGCCGACGCCCCAGCCCAGCACGCCCAGGCCGTTGACCATGGTGGTGTGGCTGTCGGTGCCGACGCAGGTGTCGGGATAGGCGACGAGGTTGCCGTCCTGGTCCTCGCTTGTCCAGACGGTCTGGGCGATGTTCTCGAGGTTGACCTGGTGGCAGATGCCGGTGCCCGGGGGCACGGCGTAGAAGTTGTCGAGCGACTTGGAGCCCCACTTGAGGAAGTCGTAGCGCTCCATGTTGCGCTCGTACTCGATCTCCATGTTCTGCTCGAAGGCCTTGGGATGGCCGAACTCGTCAACCATGACCGAGTGGTCGATCACGAGGTTCACGGGAACCTGCGGGTTGATCTTCGAGGTGTCGCCGCCAAGCGCGGCGATGCCGTCGCGCATGGCGGCAAGGTCGACGACGCAGGGCACGCCGGTGAAGTCCTGGAGCAGCACGCGCGCGGGGCGGTACTGGATCTCCGAGCCCGTGACCGGGTTCTTCTGCCAGTCGGCAACAGCCTGGACATCGTCGGTCGAGACGGTGAAGCCGCCGTCCTCGAAGCGAAGCATGTTCTCGAGCAGTACCTTCATCGAGAAGGGCAGGCGCGAGACGTCGCCGATCTTCTCGGCGGCTTTCTTGAACGAGTAGTAGGTGACGGTCTTGCCACCGGCGGTCATGGTGCTGCGTGTTGCGAGCGTATCCTGTCCGACCTGGGTCATGTGGGCGTTCTTCCCTTCCTGTGTTGTCTGTCGCTCGTGGCAGTCTTGTCGGACAAATCAGGCCCGGCTGTGCTGCGTTGCGACAAACGGATTCGACGGCACCGCCGATGCGCGCTCAATGGCTTCAGGTCAAGGGGCTGGGCCATTATACCATCGTCGGTGGGCTCGTCGGCAGGCGCTCTTCGCGCGTGGCGATCCAGCAGCCGGCAACGATCAGCACGGCTCCGGCCATGGTCGCAAACGTGACCCGTTCGTCAAAGAATATCCAGCCAAGCAGGGCCGCCCACAGGAAGCCGGTATACTCGACCGGGACGAGCACCTGTGTTTCGGCGCGCGCATAGCCCCAGGCGAGCAGCACCAGTGCGCAGGTCGCGAGGCAGGCGGCGAGCGCGATCACTGCCAGGTCGAGCGCGGTGGGCCTGACGAAGACGAGTGCCGCGGGGGCGGCGAGGAACAGGCTTGCGAACAGGCTCTGGAACAGGGCGACCTCGGCTGGTCTGGCGAGAAGTGCCTGTTGGCGCTGGAGAACGAGATTGATCGCGTAGAATACCGCAGATGCGAGCACGGCCAGCGTACCCTTGAGCGCCTCGCCGGAAAGGTCCATCTCGCCCATGCGCGCGGCAGTGATGACGACCACCCCAACGATGCCGAACAGCGAGCCTGCAATCGCGCGCGGGCGGATGCGTTCCTTCAGCAGCAGGGCGGCGAAATAGAGCGCGATGATCGGCGAGATGAACGAGATCGCGATGGCCTCTGCGATCGGCAGGCGCACGAGGCCGTAGAAGAACAGTGCTGCCATCACCACGGTGATCGCGGAGCGCAGGGCATGCACACGCAGCGCCGCGCGCGACGGGCGTGCACGGCCGATCGCAAGCCACAGCGGCAGCGAGACGAACGTGCCCAGCAGATTGCGCAGGAACAGCGCCGTCAGCACGCCGACCGCGATCGAGGCGCCCTTCATCGCTGCGTCCATCGCGCTGAAAGTAGCGATGCCGCCGATCACGGCCAGGATCGGCATGGCGTGGCCCGGCTGGCTTTGGCCGGCAGGTTTTGCGCAAGGATGCTCGTTCGATGTCATTCGGGATGAGGCTGTCGACCAAGCTGCGGTGCGGCGCAAGCGAATCATTGTGCCCGATTTGCCACGTCAATTCAGGATAGCGACAGGACTAATCCTTGAAGGTTTCTTCACAAAGGCGCACATCGGACGCCTCGACTGCGCCTTGCCCGGCGCGCGGCGGGGCTTCCTCAGAAAGAGACGGGCGGGTTTCGAGACATCATGGTTGATTGCAAGCGGTTGGGCTCTGGCCTCGTCACGGTATTCATGGCGCTGGGCCTGACGGCGCAGCCGGTGCTGGCACAGCAAGCCGGGACCGCGCAGAAGGGCGGGGCGCGCGAGCCGCAAAACATCCTGCCCCCGGGCGCCACGCCGAACCCGGTCCCGGTGACGGCGCCTACCCCGGTACCGGGCGCGCAGCCTCGCGAGACGCCGACCCAGCCCGCAAAGACGCCGGCAAGTCCAGCATCTGGCGGCGATGGCGCTCAAGTCGTTTCCGAGCCCGTGGTGCAGGAACTGTTCCTCGCCGAACCGGTCATGCCCTGGTCGATCGAGGACGCGCGCAGCCTGCTCTCGACGATAGAGTACATCGGCAAGGAAGGGCTGATCCCGGCCGACTACAAGCCTGCCGCGCTCAAGGCCGCGATCGCGCAGGGCGAGAGCGACGCGCTCGACGAACTGGCGAGCCGATCCTTCGGCTGGCTGATCGAGGACCTTCGTGACGGGCGCACGCCGATGCCCGACCGCGTGCAGTGGTTCGCGGTCGATCCCGACCGTGACGACATGCCCACCGCGCAGATCATGGCCAAGGCGCTCGCCGCCCACGACATTGCGGGCGTCGTCGACCAGCTGGCGCCGACTTATCCCGACTATGCCGCCCTGCGCGACGAACTCGCCGCGACGCCGCCCAAGGACAAGGCGCGCCGCGCGCTGATCCAGGCCAATATGGACCGCTGGCGCTGGTTCAAGCGCGACATGGGCGAGGTCTACCTGCTCACCAACGTGCCTGAATTCCAGCTGCGCCTGGTGGTCAAGAACCGCATCGTGCGCACCTACAAGACGGTCGTGGGCAAGCCCGGGCGTACTGCCACGCCGCAGCTCGCCGAGACGGTCAGCGCGGTCGTGTTCAACCCGACCTGGACGGTGCCCCAGTCGATCGTCAAGGGCGAGGGGCTGGGCCAGAAGGTGCTCAACAACCCCAGCTGGGCGCGCAATGCTGGCTACAAGGCGACCAAGGACGCCAACGGCAACATCTGGGTGGTGCAACAGCCCGGGCCCAACAACTCGCTGGGCGAGATGAAGATCGACATGCCCAACGAGCACGCGATCTACCTTCACGACACCCCGGCCAAGCAGTACTTCGACCACGAGGTGCGCGCCTACAGCCACGGCTGCATCCGCACCGAGCGCGCGGTCGAGCTGGGCATGACGATGGCGATCCTGGGCGCCAAGATGTCGGGCGAGGAAGCCGCCGAGATCGCTCGCTCGGGCAAGTACACCAAGGTCGACATGGAGCGCACGTTCCCGGTCTACCTCGCCTACTTCACCATCGCGCGCGACATCGACGGAACGCTCAAGACGTTCAACGACATCTACGGGCGCGACAAGCCGGTGATCGACAGCTTCGCGCAGCCGCGCCAGCTCAAGACCAACCAGCGCAAGAGCGAGGAAGAAGTGATCAAGCTGGACAACCCGCTCTAGGGAGCGGGTTGGCGGCGAACGGTTGGTGGCAGGGCTTTGCCGGATTCCGAATTTGCTAAGGAACGAGCGGTAACAAGGGCGGCATGCCTCAGGAACTCCTCGCTCTTATCGACAAGCCCTGGCTGCTGATCGCCGTTCTCGCCGCGGGCGCCGTGCTGGGCATGGGGATCGAGCGCAGTGTCGAGACATCGCGGCGTGCCGAACGACGGGCCTATTGGCAAAAGCGCAAGGCACGTACGAAGCAGATAGCGACGCGCGGCAATGTCCTCGCTTTCAAGCGCCGTGCCGGGCAGACGGACACGAAAGGGCGCGAGGACGTTGCAGCCGACCAGCTCAGGGCGGTCATGAGTGCCCGATTTACGGCCTGTGCGTTGCTCAACGCGCCCGAGCGTCGTTTGCTCGGGGTTCTGGAGAACTGCCTTGCCGAGCAGGCGCCGGGCTGGCGTTGCATGGCGCAGGTCAATCTCGGCGAAATCCTGAGATCTGCGGACAAGGACGCCTATTTCGCGATCAATTCGAAGCGGGTCGATCTGCTGATCGTGGATGGCGAATACAAGCCTCTCCACGCCGTCGAGTTTCAGGGAACGGGCCATCACCTCGGAGCCGAAACCGCAGCGCGCGATGCAACGAAACGCGAGGCGCTGCGCAGGGCCGGGATCGGCTACGTCGAGGTTGCAAGCGGCGATACCCCGGCCGACGTCCGTGCAATCGTCACCAAGCTGGTGCGGCAGGCTGGCGAGACCGCGAGCGCTTGAGGCACAGAACTTCTACGCATTGAGCACTGGTAGCCCAGCGCCACGCACTTGCGTCAGAACTGGCCGATGACGTGCAGGAATTCCTCGCCATAGGCATCGAGCTTGCGCGCGCCGACACCGGTGATCGAGCCGAGCTGCGCGAGCGAGCCGGGCTTCTGCGCGGCCATCTCGCGCAAGGTGGCATCGTGGAAGATGACGTAGGGCGGCACGCCCTGATCCTTGGCGAGGTCGCGGCGTAGCTCGCGCAAGGCGTCGAACAGCGGATCGCCGACGGGGTTGGGCGTCTGATCCCCGCCGCCACGGCTGCGGCGAGAGCGTTCCTGCCTGGGCGGGCGGACCATCATCACGCTCGCCTCGCCTTTCAGGATGTCGCGCGAGTCGCCGCCGAGCGCGAGGCCGCCGTGTTCGGTCGGCACGAGGCTGCCGCGTGCCTGCAGCGCGCGCGCGAGCGCCTTCAAAAGCGGCTTTTCCTCTTCGCGCAGGATGCCGAAGACCGAAAGCTGGTCGTGCCCGCGCTGGAGCACGCGGTCGTCGGTGACCCCGCAAAGCACCTTCTCGAGATGGCCCACGCCATAACTCTGGCCGGTTCGATAGACCGCCGAGAGGAGCTTTTGTGCCATCGTCGTCGCATCGATCACGTCGACCGGTTCAAGGCAGGTATCGCAGTTGCCGCACCTGGCGGGCGGCGTCTCGCCAAAGTGGCGCAGCAGCACGGCGCGGCGGCAATCGGCGGTCTCGACGAGCCCGGCGAGCGAATCGAGGCGCTGGCGCTCGCTCTGCTGGCGGCTCTCGTCGAGCTCGGAGAGACGCAGGCGTGCGCGGGCAAAATCGTCCGCGCCCCAGAACATGACCGCGACCGAAGGATCGCCGTCGCGGCCCGCGCGCCCGGTTTCCTGATAATAGCCCTCGATTGACTTGGGGATGCCGGCATGCGCGACGAAGCGCACGTCAGGCTTGTCGATGCCCATGCCGAAAGCAACCGTGGCGACCATGACCATGTCCTCGCTCCCGACGAAGGCGGACTGGTTGCGCGCGCGCACTTCCGGGGCGAGCCCGGCATGGTACGGCAGGACCGGGCGTCCGGTCGACTTGCCCAGCGTCTCGGCGAGCTGTTCGACCTTGGCGCGGGTGGGGGCGTAGATGATGCCCGGGCCGGGGTTGTCGTCGATCACGCCCTTGAGCTGGCGGGCGATCGAATCGCGCGGGCGGATGGCGTAGCGGATGTTGGGCCGGTCGAAGCCGGCAACGATCAGCCCGTCCTCGCCGATGCCGAGCTGGGCGAGGATGTCTTGGCGGGTATGATGATCGGCGGTCGCGGTGAGCGCGAGGCGAGGAACTTGCGGGAAGGCGTCGAGCAGCGGGCGCAGCAGGCGGTAGTCGGGCCTGAAGTCGTGGCCCCATTCCGAGACGCAGTGCGCCTCGTCGATCGCGAAGAGCGCGATGCGGGTGCTGGCGAGCAACTCGCGGAACTGCGGCTGGCTGGCGCGTTCGGGGGCGATGTAGAGCAGGTCCAGTTGCCCTGCGCGGAAGGCGTCGAGCGTTTCGCGCCAGTCGGCGTCGGCACTGGTCAGCGTGGCCGCGCGGATGCCGTTGGCGCGCGCCGAGCGCAGCTGGTCGTGCATCAGCGCGATCAGCGGCGAGACGACCACGCAGGTCCCCTCGAGCAGCACTGCGGGAAGCTGGTAGGTCAGCGACTTGCCCGCGCCGGTGGGCATCACCGCGAGCGTGGAACGCCCTTCGAGGACCCGGTCGACGACCTGGTCCTGAACCCCGCGCAGCGACGAGAAACCGAAGACCTCGTGCAGCGCCTGCGCAACCTGCTGCGCGCTTGGCGGCGGGGCCGGCGTGTTGTCGACGGGCGGCAGGGCGTGCTCGTCCCAGCGCTCGTCCCAGCTGTCGTCGTCGCCGTAGAAAGTCGTCTCGAGGGGCCAGTCTTCGTTCACGGCCACGGCTTATGGCAGAGCGGGCGCGGCACCGAAACCGGGCAGGGCGCGCTTTCCTCCGAAATCGCACTTTTTCGGCGCTGCAGGCACCCCGGCGAGGGCGACGAGACGAGGCTGCGGCGCGGCATCCGGGCACTTTTCCGGCTCACGCGAGTTCTACTTACGATGACTCGTGAAATTGGAGTGTTCGACCATGTCAGCCTATCATTATCACAGCAGCCGCCCCCATGAATCGGTCCTGCCGCGCCGTCCGCTCGATCCGAGCCAGCGCTATCAGGCCTATGGTCCGATCCAGCCGATGGACCGCCAGCAGGGGCTTTTCGCCCGCCTGTTCGACTGGCTGGGCTAAACAAGCTGGCCATTGCCGGCATCGTGCCGCGGCTTGGCGCCGAGCTGCGGCATTCGGTTCCTGATTTCTCAGCCCCGCTCGTGTCTCGCGTGACGAGGACAAGCTCCAGTCTGCTGCAGATCGTCGAGCAGGCTCAAGGTTCGTTGAGCCTTTCCCCGTTCTAGGGATTTCCATCTAGCAACCTCTTCACTGAGCCTTCTCGGGCATGCTGCCAAATGGCCTTGCAATCGATTGAATAACTCAGTCGAGCAAAACGAGGGAAGGATGCCAGGTGGCCAGCTTGTTGGAGAATACGCACGTCGCGAGCGCCGGTCGGCGCGAGGCATGGCTCGATCAGGTCGAGTTCGTCGAAGTTGCTCGAGTGCTCAAGCATCTGGCGCGCGACCTCGGGCAGGACAGCGACGCTGCGATCAACGCGCTGGCACACCGTGGCCTGGACGCCGCGCTGGCTCACCTTGCAGATGTCAGCGGATCGAGCGTTGCCGCAGCCTTCCTCGAACACCGGGCGCGCTGGCGAGAAGCCGCGCTCGCCCCGGTCCATTGATCCGCGCATGACGCGAAAAGGGCGCGAGGCGGTCAGTCCGCCTCGCGCCCTTTTCGTCTGGCGTCAGCCTGCGCCGATCAGTCGAGGTTGGGACGCAGCCAGCGCTCGGCGGTCTTGAGATCGACCTTGCAGCGCGCGGCATAGTCCTCGAGCTGGTCGCGCCCGATCCGGGCCACGCCGAAGTACTGGCTCTCAGGGTGCGCGAAGTAGAAGCCCGAGACCGCCGCGGTGGGAAGCATGGCCTGGCTTTCGGTCAGCGTGATCCCGGCATTGTCCTGCGCGCGCAGCAGGTCGAAGAGGACCGGCTTGAGCGAGTGGTCGGGGCAGGCGGGATAGCCCGGCGCGGGGCGGATGCCGCGGTATTCCTCGCGAATCAGTGCTTCGTTGGTGAACTGCTCGTCCGGAGCGTAGCCCCACAAGGTGGTGCGAACGTGGCTGTGCAGGCGTTCGGCGAAGGCCTCGGCGAAACGGTCCGCCAGCGCCTTGAGCAGGATGTCGGAATAATCGTCGTGCGCGGCCTGGAAGCGTTCGAGGTGCGGCTCGATGCCGTGGATGCCCACCGCGAAGCCGCCGAGCCAGTCGCCCGCCGGGTCGACGAAGTCGGAGAGGCAGAAGTTGGCGCGGCCGCGGCTCTTCTTGAACTGCTGGCGAAGCATCGGCAGGCGGGTGCCGTCGGCGAGCAGGATGTCGTCGCCGTCTTGGTGGCATTCCCAGAACGAGCACACGCCCTTCGCGGTCAGCCACTTCTCCTCGATGATCTGCGCGAGCATCTTCTTCGCATCTTCGAAGAGACCGCGCGCGCTCTCGCCCACGACCTCGTCCTCGAGGATCGCGGGGTAGGTGCCCGCCAGCTCCCAGGTGCGGAAGAAGGGCGTCCAGTCGATCGTCTCGGCAAGGTCGGCCAGGTCCCAGTCCTCGAAGACGTGGAGACCGGGCTGCACCGGGGCTGGCGCCTTGTCCGCCCAGTCGGGCTTGTAGGCATTGGCGCGAGCCTCGGCGAGCGGGAGCAGGTCGGACTTGCCCTTGCCCTCGCGCGCCTCGCGCACCTTCTCGTAGTCGACCGCGACCGAGGCCTTGTACCCTTCGGCCTGGGTATCGGAGAGCAGCTGCGAGGCAACGCCGACCGCGCGGCTGGCGTCGAGAACGTGGATCACCGGGCCAGTATAGGCCGGGTCGATGCGCAGCGCGGTATGGACCTTCGACGTGGTCGCCCCGCCGATTAGCAGCGGGATCGACATGTCGGCGCGCTGCATCTCCTCGGCGACGGTCACCATCTCGTCGAGCGAGGGGGTAATCAGCCCCGAGAGGCCGATGATGTCGACGCCCTCTTCCTTCGCGGTGTCGAGGATCTTCGACCAGGGCACCATGACGCCCAGGTCAATCACCTCGTAGCCGTTGCACTGGAGCACGACGCCCACGATGTTCTTGCCGATGTCGTGGACGTCGCCCTTGACGGTGGCCATGATGATCCGGCCCTTGGCCTTGGAATTGGCGTCCTTCTCGGCCTCGATGAAGGGGATCAGGTGCGCGACCGCCTTCTTCATCACGCGTGCGGACTTCACCACCTGCGGCAGGAACATCTTGCCCGAACCGAACAGGTCGCCGACCACGTTCATGCCGTCCATCAGCGGGCCCTCGATCACCTCGATCGGGCGTCCGCCGGCCTCGAAGATCGCCTGGCGCGCTTCCTCGGTGTCCTCGACGATATGGGCGTCGATGCCCTTGACCAGCGCGTGCTCGATGCGCTTGACCGGCTCCCAGCCGCGCCATTCGGCGGCAGCCTTCTCCTGCGCCTTGTCCTTGCCCTTGAAGCTCTCGGCAAGCTCGATCAGCCGCTCGGTCGCGGTCTGCTCGCCGCCCGCCTTGGGCGTGCGCATCAGGATCACGTCCTCGCAGGCCTCGCGCAGCACGGGGTCGATCTGGTCGTAGACGTCGAGCTGCCCCGCATTCACGATCGACATGTCGAGCCCGGCGGGGATCGCGTAGTAGAGGAAGACCGAGTGCATCGCGCGGCGCACCGTCTCGTTGCCGCGGAAGCTGAACGAGAGGTTCGACAGGCCACCCGAGAAATGGACGTGCGGGCAGGCCGCCTTGATCTCGGCGACCGCCTCGATGAAGTCGAGCCCGTAGCGGTCGTGGTCCTCGATGCCGGTCGCGACCGCGAACACGTTAGGGTCGAAGATGATGTCCTCGGGCGGAAAGCCGATGCCGGTGAGCAGGCCGTAGGCGCGCTTGCAGATATCGACCTTGCGCTGCTTGGTGTCGGCCTGGCCGGTCTCGTCGAAGGCCATGACGACCACGGCTGCGCCATAGGCCATGCACTTTCGTGCATGCTCGAGGAACTGCCCCTCGCCTTCTTTCATCGAGATCGAGTTGACGATGGGCTTGCCCGAGACGCACTTGAGGCCCGCCTCGATGACCTCCCATTTCGAGCTGTCGATCATGATCGGCACGCGCGCGATGTCGGGTTCGGCGGCGATCAGGTTGAGGAAGGTGGTCATCGCCTCGACCGCGTCGAGGAGGCCTTCGTCCATGTTGATGTCGATTACCTGCGCGCCGTTCTCGACCTGCTGGCGGGCAACCTCGATGGCGGCGGGATAGTCACCCGCCATGATCAGCTTCTTGAACCTGGCCGAGCCGGTGACATTGGTGCGTTCGCCGATGTTGACGAAGCGGGCGCCGGAGGCTTGCGGGGTCTCGGTCATGTCTGGTCTCGTATCAGTGGTTCGCGCCGGCGAGCGTGCGGGCGAGGACGAAATCGTCGTATGCGCAGCCGCCGACGTCGAAGCGGCGCGAGCCGATCGTCTCGAAGCGGTGCTTGGCGTAGAAGGAAAGCGCGCGGTGGTTGTCGTCCTTGACCCCCAGCAGCAGTCGCTCGTGGCCCTCGCAGGCCTCGAGCACGTGGCGCATCAGCACGCCCGAGATCACCGTGCCCTGAAAGCGCGAGAGCACGTAGATGCGCTTGAGCTCGATGTCGCCGGGCTGCGCCTGCTCGAGCTCGGGCTCGCAGATGAGCGCGTAGCCGACAGGCGCATGGCCGGGCTCGACCTCGGCCAGCCATGCCTTCGCGCCCCTAGCGAGGTAGTCGCGGTAAGTCAGCGCGGCGTGAGCCTTGAGGCAATGCGCGACGAGGCCCTTGCCCTCGATCACGCCGGCGAAGCTCTCGAGGAAGGTCGCCGAGCCGATCACCGCGAGCGCTTCGGCATCGTCGGGGGTGGCGGGGCGGATGCGCCAGATGGGGGTGGAATTGTCCATGGCGGGCAGCCTCAGGCGACCATCGTGAAGGGTTCGAGCCCGGCGAGGCGGGTCACCGGGGTAAGCTCGGGCGCCTTGCGCGGGGGCAGGCCCGCGACCGCCTTCGCGATTGCGGCGATGTGCGCGGGCGTCGAGCCGCAGCAGCCGCCCAGCACGTTGACCTGTCCGCTCTCGGCCCATTCACGCACGAAGCCTGCTGTCGTGTCGGGCATCTCGTCGTATGCGCCAAGCTCGTTGGGCAGCCCTGCGTTGGGATAGATCATGATCAGCGTATCGGCGATCTCGGAGAGTGACTTGACGTGCGGGCGCAGCTGGGTCGCGCCGAACGAGCAGTTGAGCCCGATGGTCAGCGGCTTCGCATGACGCACGGCGTGCCAGAACGCCTCGACCGTATGGCCCGAGAGGTTGCGGCCCGAAAGATCGGTCAGCGTCATCGAGAGCATGATCGGCACTTCGCGCCCCAATTCGGCCTCGAGTTGCTTGACCGCCATGATCCCCGCCTTGGCGTTGAGCGTGTCGAACACGGTCTCGATCAGGATGAAGTCGGCGCCGCCTTCGACGAGGGCCGCGGCCTGCTCCTTGTAGACGTCGACGAGCGTGTCCCAGTCGATCTCGCGGTAGCCCGGGTCGTTGACGTCGGGGCTGAGCGAGAGCGTCTTGTTGGTCGGCCCGATGGCACCGGCAACGAAGCGCGGGCGACCGTCTCTGGCGGTGAATTCGTCGGCGACGCGGCGCGCAAGGCCTGCCGAGGCGACATTGATCTCGCGCACGAGACCCTCGGCACCGTAGTCGGCCTGGCTGATGCGGTTGGCCGAGAAGGTGTTGGTCTCGGCGATATCGGCGCCGGCCTCGAAGTAGGCGCGGTGGATCGATTCGGGGACTTCCGGCTTGGTCAGCGCGAGGATGTCGTTGTTGCCCTTCTGGTCATGACCCAGCGCGAGCGTGCCCGCGTAGTCCGCCTCGGACAGCTTGAAGTTCTGGATCTCGGTGCCGAAGGCTCCGTCGGTGACGAGGATGCGCTTGGCCGCTTCGGCCAGGAAGGTTTCGCGAGCCGACATCATGCGGTCTCCTTGGGACGCAGGCCGAGCAGCTGGCAGATCGCGTAAGTCTGCTCTGCACGGTTGAGGGTGTAGAAGTGGAAGTCGCGCACGCCGCCGTCGTAGAGGCGTTTGCACAGGTCTGCGGCAGCCACTGCGGCGACCAGTGCGCGCGGGCCGGGGCGTTCGTCAAGGCCGGCGAACATCGATTCGAGCCAGCTCGGGATTTCGGTGTTGCCCGACATGCGCCGGATCGCGTTGAAGTTGGTCACCGGCATGATCCCGGGCAGGATCGGCGTGGTGATCCCGGCGGCGAGTACCTTGTCGAGAAAGCGGAAGTAGGCGCCTGCGGAAAAGAAGAACTGCGTGATCGCGCGGGTCGCGCCCGCATCGATCTTGCGCTTGAGGTTGTCGAGGTCGGCATCGGCGCTAAGCGCCTCGGGATGGACCTCGGGATAGGCCGCGACCGAGATGTCGAAATCGTGGCGCGCCTTGAGGCCTGCGACGAGGTCGGCGGCGCTGGCATAGCCCTCAGGGTGCGGCTCGAACTTTCCGCCAGAGGCCGGCGGCGGATCGCCGCGCAGGGCGACGATGTGGCGCACGCCCGCCTCCCAGTACTGGTCCGCGATCTCGTCGATTTCGCCCTTGCTCGCGCCCACGCAGGTGAGGTGCGCGGCGGGCACGAGGTCGGTCTCGGTGACGAGGCGCGAGACGGTCGCATGGGTGCGCTCGCGCGTCGAGCCGCCGGCGCCGTAAGTGACCGAGACGAACGCAGGATCGAGCGGGGCGAGCTGGGTGATCGCGTCCCACAGCTGCGTTTCCATCTTCTCGCTCTTGGGCGGGAAGAATTCGAAGGAGACCGAGATGTCGCCGCCGATCGTGCCGAACAGCGGGGCGTCCATGCTGTCTGCATCGGCGCGCGCGGCTTGGGTGAGGGCGGCGTCCTGGCGGGTCGGGGCGGTCATTGGCTTGCGGTCTTTCGCTTGGGTGTCGTCGTTCGGTCCTGCTCGCTCGCGAGCGGGGCCGGTTCAGCTCTCGGCCGGGCTCGGCATCGCCTTCGGGCGAGGCGCAGTGGCGCATTGTCGGCGTGCGGTCCAGATTTTTACGGTGAGGCGCTCGCCGGGCAGCGTCGTGGGCGGTTCGGGGTCGAAGCCGCTCTGGCGCAGCAGCGTGTCCATCTGTGCGTCTGCGAAACCGAGACGCGCATGGGCGTGCCGCTCGCGCAGTTCCTCGCGTTCGTGCGCGGCGAGATCGACGATGGCGATGCGCCCGCCCGCGCGCGTGACGCGAGCGGCTTCCGTCAGTACCGGCGCGGGATCCTGCGCGAAGTGGAGGACCTGGTGGAAGAGCACCGTATCGAACTGCGCTTCGGTGAAGGGCAGCTGCGTAAAGTCGCCGCGCACGAGATCGACCTTGCCTGCAGGCAGCTCCTGAAGCCGTGCGCGCGCGATCTGGAGCATCTCGGGGTTGCGGTCGAGTGCAGTTACCGAGTCGCACTGCTTGGCGAGCAGCTGTACCATGCGGCCGGTGCCGGTGCCCACGTCGAGCAGGGCACCAAGGTGCCCGTCGCCGCGCTCGAGTGCCTCGATCAGCGCGCGCTCGACCGGCTCGTCTGCGCCGTGAAGCTGGCGCAGCGTGTCCCATTCGGGGGCGTGGCGGGCGAAGTAGGCTTGGGCATTGGCCTCACGGGTTGCACGAATTGCGGCGAGCTGGCGTCGGTCCTCGCTGCACCTCGTGCGAAACCCGGGGTCGTCGCGTTCGGCCAGCGCGAGCAGGCGGGCTGCCGCCGCACCCATCTCGGGTTGTGATTCTTCTGCAATGGCGATGCGCAGGAAGACCCAGCTGCCTTCCTTGCGGCGCTCTGCAAGGCCGGCATCGCACAGGATGCGGATATGGCGCGAGACGCGTGGCTGGCTCTGCCCGAGCACCTGCGCGAGCTCTCCGACCGACAGCTCCATATGGGCCAGCAGGCGCATGATGCGCAGGCGCGTCGGCTCCGAAAGGGCCCTGAGAAGGGGGTCGATCAACATGCGAGAGCATATAAAGATATCTTTATATGTGCGCAACCCCAAGGAATTCAGCGGATTCGCTATCCACTACTTCCTATTTGCGTTGCACCATTGTCTCGTTTAAAGAGTCGCTCCGCAGGCTAGCCTGCAAGCGTTGGCCTATGGGCCAAACAATGCAAGGGGATTCGCATGAAGAAGATTGCTTTCGCCGCGTTCGCGTCGGCTGCCGCTCTGGCTCTCGCTGCTTGCGGTGAGACGCCGGCTCCTGAAGCCACCGAGTCGGTTGAAACCGTTCCCGGTGACATGATGACCGGTGACGCCACGGATGCTCCGACCGAGGCTGCGACCGAGGCGATGTAATCCGGCTCGGGGGGTCTGGCAGTTTCGGCTGCCAGCCCCCCGCGGCTTTCCCTGCCCGGCATGGGGGCTCGTGCCCTGAACAGTGTCGTTGCGGTTGATCCGGGTCTGCGTTGCCTGGATCTCTGGTTCCCTTACGAGGGTGCGCCTCGCGCGATATCGCGATGCAGCAAGAGACGCATTTCACTGACGATAACCCCGGGTCTTGCCCGCGTTGTACCCTTGCCCCTTGAAGGCAGGGGTTTTTTGTTTGCGCGCTCCTGCGCAGACGGGCACACCATGACGTATGGCCGACAAGCTCAGGATCACGCTGGCCCAGCTCAACCAGCGCGTGGGGGACATTCCCGGCAATGCGCAAGCCGTGCTGCAGGCGCGAAAGGCGGCTGGCCCGGCCGACCTCGTCGTATTTCCCGAACTTCACCTGATCGGTTACCCGCCCGAGGATCTGGTGCTCAACCCCGCGCTGGTCGAGAAGGCCGCCGCGCACCTGCAGATGCTTGCCGAAGCCAGCGCTGCACCGGGGCCGGCGATGCTGGTCGGGGCGCCCTTCGTGCTTGACGGCGCGCTGCACAATGGCGTGGCTCTGCTTGACCAGGGGCGCATCGCGGCGGTCCGCCTCAAGCACGAGCTGCCCAATTACGGCACTTTCGACGAGAAGCGCCTGTTCCAGCCCGGTCCGCTGCCCGAGCCGGTCGTACTGCGCGGGACCATGCCGGGTGTCCCGATCTGTGAGGATATCTGGCAGCCCGACGTGTGCCGTCACCTCGCCGACTTTGGCGCCGAGATGTTCATCTGCATCAACGGCAGTCCCTACGAGGCGGACAAGGATACCTTGCGTATCGAGAACGTGGCCAAGCGCCGTGCGATCGATACCGGATTGCCACTGGCCTATCTCAACCGCGTCGGCGGGCAGGACGAACTCGTCTTCGACGGGGCCAGTTTCGTGGTCAATGGCGATGGGGCCCTTGCTGTCCAGGCGTGCGACTGGGAGGAACAGGTCGTGTCCACGAACTGGACTCGCACGGCGCAGGGCTGGCGCTGCGACCGCGGCGAACTGGCCGAACTGGCGAGCGACCAGGAGGCCCGCTATTGCGCGATTGTCCTCGCCTTGCGCGATCACGTGGAGCGTAGCGGTTTTACCGGCGTGGTGCTGGGGCTGAACGGGGGGATCGACTCGGCGCTGTGCGCAGCGCTTGCTGTCGATGCGCTCGGTGCAGCGCGGGTCTGGGGGGTGGCTATGCCCTCGCGCTTCACGCCTGCGGTCGTTTGCGAGCGTGCGCTGGCCTGCGCGCGCATGCTCGGCATCCGCTACACACAGATGCCGATCGGCGACAGCGTCGATGCGATCGAGGCGATGCTCGGCGAGGCCTTCGAGGGAACCGCCCGCGACCTTGCCGAAGAGAACTTGCGCGCGCGGCTGCGCGGTACGGCGCTGATGGCCTTGTCGAACAAGTTTGGGCCGATGATTCTGAGCTGCGCGAACAAGAGCGCGCTCAGCCTCGGCACGGCGACCCTCTACGGTGACCTGGCAGGGGGCTTTGCCCCGCTCAAGGATGTCTACCGCACGCAGGTCCTCGAACTTGCCCGCTGGCGCAACCGCCATGTCCCGCGCATCGGCAGTGGTGCGGCGGCCCGGGTCATTCCCGAGGCTGTGCTCGCGGCGGCCTGCGAGGCACCCGAGATGGCGATGTCGACAGGGGGCGGGGCGACGCAGACGGCTCTGTCTGTTTTTGGCGATGCGCCGCAGGGCGCAAGGGGCATTGGCCGGGCTGGCAACGGGAGAGGCAGCGGCGGGCAAGGCGCGGTCGTGGGTGCGGGCGAGGCCATGCCTGGTTACGATATCCTCGATACGATTCTGTGCGAGATGGTCGAACATGACCGCAGTGCCGAGCAACTCGTTGCCGAGGGCTTCGCGCGTGCAACCGTCAGCCAGATCGAGGACCTGCTGCATGCAACCGAGTTCAAGCGCCGCCAGGCCCCGCCGGGCGTGAAGCTCTCGGCAAGAAATTTCGGGCGTGACCGGCGCTATCCGCTCACCCATGCGTTCAGGACGGTGTAGGCCGGGCAGGCGCCAGCAGGGCGCTCAGGGCCTGGCGCGGACCGAACCGAACGGAGAAATGACGCATGGGCATGCTCGTCGATGGGCAATGGCACGATGTCTGGTACGATACCGATAAGACTGGCGGACGCTTCGAGCGCAAGCAATCGGCCTTCCGCGAGGCGCTGAGTACGGACGGCAGTTCCGGGTTCGAGGCCGAGGCCGGTCGCTATCACCTCTATGTCAGCCTTGCCTGTCCCTGGGCGCATCGCACACTGATCATGCGCCGCCTCAAGGGGCTGGAGTCGATGATCCCGAGCTCCGTGGTGCACTGGCACATGGGCGAGAACGGCTGGACCTTCGCGCAAGGCCCCGGCGTCGTTGCGGACCCGATCCATCATGCGCGCTTTCTTCACGAGGTCTATACCGCGGCCGACGCCGACTACACCGGGCGCGTCACAGTGCCGGTGCTGTGGGACAAGCAGCGCGCGACCATCGTCAATAACGAATCCGCCGAGATCATGCGGATGTTCAACCATGCATTCGACGCGATCGGGGCTTTGCCGGGCGACTACTGTCCCGCGCATCTGCTGGACGAGATCGACGCGGTCAACGCGCGGGTCTACGACACTGTCAACAACGGCGTCTACAAGGCCGGTTTCGCAACCACGCAGGCCGCCTACGAGGAAGCGCTGGTGCCGCTGTTCGAGACGCTCGACTGGCTTGATACCCGGCTCGAGCACAGCCGTTTCCTCATCGGTGACAGCCTGACCGAGGCCGATATCCGCCTGTTCACGACGCTGGTGCGCTTCGATGCGGTCTATCACGGGCACTTCAAGTGCAACCTGCGGCGCATCGTCGATTATCCGCAGCTCTCGGGTTACCTGCGCGACGTCTATCAGGTGCCGGGCATCGCCGGGACGGTCGACTTCCAGCACATCAAGAACCACTACTACGGCAGTCACGAGACCATCAATCCCACCGGCATCGTGCCGATGGGGCCGCTGCTCGATCTCGAGGCGCCCTCGGGCAGGGCATGAAAAAGGGGCGGCCGGACCATGCGTCCGACCGCCCCTTCTGACTCTCTAGAGCCAGATCAGAGCGCCTGCATTTCGTTGTTCAGGTTGCCGCTCTTGGCTGCAGGTGCGTTGTCGTTGGCGGGCTGCGTCGCTGTCCCTGCGCCAAGGTCCTCGGGGACCTCGATGTAGGGCAGCTTGAGCGCGGTGCTGGTCATCTTGCGGATGCGGTTGGTCAGCGCCGGATCGTCGGCCAGCTTGCGCTCGCCGGCCGGATAGATCGCGTCGATCCGCGCCTTCCACTTTCCGGCGACCTGCGCGGGGAACGCCTTCTTCATCACGTTGAGCATGATCGCAGGCGAAGTCGATGCGCCCGGCGATGCGCCCATCAGAGCCGCGATCGTGCCGTCCTTGTCGGCGACGATTTCGGTGCCGAACTGCAGGATCGAGCCCTTCACCGGATCGCGCTTGATGATCTGGACGCGCTGTCCTGCGGTGATCAGCTTCCAGTCCGAGCGCTTGGCATTGGGGAAGTAGCGCTGGAGCTGGGCCTGACGGTCGGCGTCGCCGAGCGAAGCCTGCTCTGCAAGGTACCCGACGAGGTCGATGTTGTCCGCGCCGACCTTGACCATCGGACCCACATTGTTGTCGTAGACCGAAGAGAACAGGTCCCACCACGAGCCATGCTTGAGGAACTTGGTGCTCTGCAGCGCGAAGGGGCCGAAGAGGACCACCGGCTTGCCGTCGATCTTGCGGGCATCGAGGTGCGGCACCGACATCGGCGGAGAGCCCTCGTCGGCCATGCCATAGGCCTTGACCTGATGGCGACCGGCGATGGCGGGTGCGTCCATGGCGAGGAACTGGCCGCCGACAGGGAAGCCGGCATAATCCTTCGCCTCGGGAATGCCCGATAGCTGCAGCAGCTTGAGCGCCGCGCCGCCCGCGCCGATGAACACGAACTTCGACTTGATCGTGTGGTCCGCGCCCTTCTTCAGATCGTGGACGGTCACGTTCCAGGTCTTGTCGGCGTTCTGGTGAAGCCCGCGCACCTCGTGCGAGAGTTCGAGGTGGAAATTGGGGTTGGCGGTGAGCGATTTTGCAAGACCGCGGGTGATCACGCCGTAGTCGACGTCGGTGCCCAGCGGCATGTAGGTCGCGGCGATCTTGTCGCCGGGCGCGCGCCCTTCCATCATGATCGGCGCCCACTTCGCGATCTGCGCGGCATCGGTCGAGTACTGCATGCCGTAGAACAGCGGGTTTTGAGTCAGGGTCTGCTGGCGGCGACGCAGGAAGTCGGCACGCTCGTCGCCGAAGACGAAGGCCATGTGCGCGGTGGGATTGATGAACTTGCCCGGCTCGGGGAGGCGCTTCGCCTTGACCTCGTGGGCCCAGAACTGGCGCGAGACCTCGAACTGCTCGGCGGTCCTGACCGCCTTGTCGATGTTGATCGTGCCGTCGGGATTTTCCGGGGTGTAGTTGAGCTCGGCGAAGCCGGAGTGGCCGGTGCCGGCGTTGTTCCACCCGTTCGAGCTTTCCTCGGCGACCTGATCCATGCGTTCGTAGAGGTGCACGTTCCAGTCGGGCTCCATCTCCTGCAGGTAGGTGGCGAGCGTCACGCTCATGATGCCGCCGCCGATGAGCACGACGTCGACCGGCTCCTCGTTCTCGGCCTCGGGATGACCGCCCCAGCTGACCGGACGGAAAAGGAACAGCAAGCCGGCCACGGCGGCGACGCCGACAATCGCGGCGATGATTTTCAGGACTCTCTTCATGGCGTCACCCGCATTTCGTCACGGGGAGGGGGCGTTTGTCGGTCATGTCGCTTCTTCCTGTCTCGGCTGTCGCTTCCTGCGCCGGGCGCACCTGCTCCGCCGGGCAGGGGAGTGCGGCGGGCACGGCGAGCGTATGCGCGATGGCCTGTTTCATGCGCGCGGTATCCGGCTATTGCCGGTGCGGGTCAAACGAGGAGCAACACTGTAGAAAATGCAGTAATTCAGCGAGTTTGACCTAGGCGTTTGGGTCTCAATGGGCCAATTGTGGCACATCTGCTCAGGGGGTGGTGCAGAATTTGACACATGGCACTCTTGGGGCCCTTCACAGCGGCCTCACACAGCAAGGCTTTGACCTCGTGCGCGGCGCGGCCTAATCCGCGCGGCATGACGATCACCACGCGCTTCGCTCCCTCGCCCACCGGGCTGCTCCATGTCGGCAACATCCGCATGGCCTTGCACAACTGGCTGCTGGCGAAGTCGGCGGGCGGGCGTTTTGTGCTGCGTATCGACGACACCGACGCGGCCCGTTCGCGCGAGGATTACGTCGAGGCGATCCGCGCCGATCTGGCATGGCTCGGCCTGCAGCCCGACGGCGAGGAGCGCCAGTCGCAGCGCGGAGACCTCTACGAGGCGCGCTTCGAGGCGCTGCGCGCGGCGGGGCGCATCTACCCGTGCTGGGAAACGCCGCAGGAACTCGAACTCAAGCGCAAGATCCTGCTCGGGCGCGGGCTGCCGCCGATCTACGACCGCGGTGCGCTGGCGCTGTCGGAAGACGAGAAGGCGGCGAAGCTGGCGGCAGGCGAGCAGCCGCACTGGCGCTTCCTGCTCGACCGCGACGAGGCGATCGGCTGGGAGGACGGCATTCGCGGGGCCCAGTCTTTCGATCCGGCGCTGATGTCTGATCCGGTCGTACGCCGCGCCGATGGCTCGTGGCTCTACATGCTCCCCTCGGTGATCGACGATATCGAGATGGGCGTGACCGACATCCTGCGCGGCGAGGACCACGTCTCGAACACCGCGACGCAAGTGCAGATGTTCACCGCGCTCGGCGCACCCGTGCCGCGCTTCGCGCACGAGGCGCTGCTGGTAGGCAGCGAGGGCAAGCTGTCCAAGCGGCTAGGCTCGCTGGGTGTCGGCGAAATGCGCGAGGCGGGCATTGAGCCGCGCGCGCTGGTGGCCTTGCTGGGGCGTCTGGGTACGTCCGATCCGGTCGACCCCGCGCTTAATGCCGACGCGCTGGCCAAGGCTTTCGATCTCGCGCGCTTCGGTCGTGCGCCCGCGCGCTTCGACGAGGCCGAACTGGCGCGCGTCAACGCCGCTGTCGTCCACGCGCTGTCCTTCGAGGCAGTGGCTGCGCGTTTGCCCGAAGGCATGGACGCGACCGCCTGGGACGCCGTGCGGCCCAACCTCGCCCACGTCCACGAGGCAGCTGACTGGTGGCAGGTGATCAAGGGGCCGGTTGAAACCCCTGTGCTCGATCCCGAGGACCGTGCCTACATCGCCAGCGCTGCCGCGATCGCAGCCGGGCTTGCCTGGGATGCCGGCGTCTGGAAGGCGCTGACCGGTGCGCTCAAGGAAGAGAGCGGGCGCAAGGGCAAGGCGCTGTTCCTGCCGCTGCGCCTTGCGCTCACCGGCATGGCCCATGGCCCCGATATGGGGGCACTGCTTCCGCTGATCGCACAAGGCGAGGCGCTCGCCCGGTTGAGAGGGGTTTGACCCGGGTCAAGGCGGGGCGAGGGTACGCCTCCTAGACCTTGTCCTGTCAGGACAGCAGGACGGACCCGATGCAATTTGCAGTGTTGATGATAATGCACGCCCTCGCGTGGAGCGTGCTCATGGGCGTGGGCATTGTCGCGCTGATGGTTGCCGGCATCGTCAATGGGCTGGCGATCGCGCTCGCCGCGCTGGCGGGGTTCGTGCTCGCCATGCCGGTAACATGGCTCGTCACCCGCCAGATCATGCACAAGCCGGCCGTCAGAAGTTGAGACCGTCCCCGCCCGTGTTTCGTGCGGGCAGGGGCGGTCGCTTCGAGGCGCTTATTCCATCACCCAGCCATGGCTCGCGAGCAGCGACTGGCCGGTGAGCGCATTGGTCTCGAAGGCGGCGAAGAACAGCGCGACTTCGGCAATGTCCTCGACCGTGGTGAATTCGGTGTCGACGGTGTTGCCGAGCATCACCTTGCTCACGACTTCGTCCTCGGAGATGCCCAGTTCCTTGGCCTGCTCGGGGATCTGCTTCTCGACCAGCGGGGTGCGCACGAAGCCCGGGCAGATCACGTTCGAGCGCACGCCCTTGGGCCCTGCTTCCTTGGCGATCACGCGGTTGAGGCCTAGCAGGCCGTGCTTGGCAGTGACGTAGGCGCTCTTGAGCTTGCTCGCTTCCTTCGAGTGGACCGAGCCCATGAAGATGATCGAGCCCGAACCCTGCTTGTACATGTGCGGGATCACGGCCTTGGAGGTCAGGAAGGCACCGTCGAGGTGGATCGCGAGCATCTTCTTCCAGTCGTCGAACTTGAACTGCTCGATCGGGTTGACGATCTGGATGCCGGCATTGGAGACGAGCACGTCGACCGTACCCCACTTGTCGACGACGGCCTTCACGCCCGCCTCGACCTGCTCCTCGCTGGTCACGTCCATCACGACGGCCATCGCCTCGGTGCCGTAAGTCTGGGTGATCTCGTCGGCGGCCTTCTGCGCGGCATCCTCGTTGAGGTCGGCGATGGCGACCTTGCCGCCTTCGGAGGCGTACTTGCGTGCGATCGCGTGGCCGATCCCGCTGGCAGCGCCGGTGACGATGCAAACCTTGTCCTTGAGCTTCATCTCGGTCTCTCTCTCCTTTGCACCCCGCCCAAGGGTGTTATGTGCAAGGCACTGTTTCCCCTGCGTGGCTTTCAGCCAACTTTGCCGCGTTCGCGCTCGCAGGCAAGGTCGAAGGTGATGATCTCGTCAGGTGCGAGCTTGCGCCCGGTCCAGTCGGGATGGTCGAGCGAGAACAGCGCATCGGCCTTGCCCGCGCCCCAGTGCTCGTCGACGGTCATGCGCGAGAACTCGTAGTCCTTGGAATTGGTCTCGTACCCACGCGGACGGTTGATGAGGTGCATCACCGCGACCGGGCCCTCGGGCTGGCACGAGAGCAGCTCTGCGAGATCGGGGTCCGCGTGCAGGTCCTCGGGCAGTTTGTCGGCGAGGCGGCGCGCGGCGGCACGCAAGTGCTGGAGCCTGCGCGACATGTCGGTGCCAAGGCGGGTGCGGCTGGAAAAACGGATGTCCTTCTCGCGCTGGGCGATGTCGGCCATCGTGCGCGGTACTTCCCCGCGCGAGGAGAACAGGTCGATCTGGAACACGTCCATCCCTGCCTGCGAGCGGTTGTCTAGCACGTATTGCAGCGGCGTGTTGGAGACGAGCCCGCCGTCCCAGTACCATTCGCCGTCGATCTCGATGGGCGGGAAGCCGGGCGGCAGTGCGCCGCTCGCCATGATGTGTTCGGGGCCGATCTTGCGCTCGAAGTTGTCGAAGTAGACGAAGTTGCCGCTCATCACGTTGACGGCGCCGACGCTGAGGCGCGTCTCGCCGCGGTTGATCCGCTCGAAATCCACCAGTTCGAGCAACGTGTCGCGCAAGGGGGCGGTGTCGTAGAAGCTGAGCTGGCCGAACTCGGCAGGCCATTCGGTCAGCGGTGGCGGGAAGCGCGGCGTATAGAAACCGGGAATGCCAAGCGTCGCGGCGTAGAGCGCGGATACCTCGTTGAAGGTGCGCCGGGCGAAGCCGATCGGCTCGTCGAGCTTGTAGAGCAATTCGGAAGACGCGCGCGACCAGAACTTGTGCAGCGTCGAGACCCGCTTGCCGACCGGGTTTCCGGCGATGATCGCGGCATTGATCGCGCCAATCGAGATGCCGCTGACCCAGTCGGGCCGCATGTTGTGGGTGGCGAGCGCCTCGTAGACCCCGGCCTGGTACGCACCGAGTGCCCCGCCGCCCTGAAGGACGAGCACGGTACGCGTATCGCTGCGCTCGGGCGGGCCCTCGCGGCGCGCGGTTTCGGGGATGGCGAGCCTTGGGTCGTGGCTGTTCATGGCAGCTCCCTCAACACGGTGCACGGACATGACGATGCATGTTGCGATGCAGCATGTGGGGTCTGCCGGTCGCTATTTCAACGTAGCGACCGGCTTGCCATGGATTTTTTGGAGCCCGGCTGCCGGAGCTGCGCTCAGGCAGCGGCCTCGTTCTCTCCGCTTGCATCGCTTGCTGCCTCGAGCAGGCGTCGTTCGAGCGCCTTGAGGCGGTTGGCCGAGGTTACCTTCTCGCCGAGCAGGTCGGTGACGTAGAAGGTATCGGCGGCGCGCTCGCCGTAAGTCGCGATGTGCGCCGAATAGACCATCAGCTTGGCCTCGAACAGCGCATGGGCAAGGCGGTTGAGCAGTGCCGGGCGGTCCTTGGCATTGACCTCGACCACGGTGAAGCGGTTCGAGGCGCCGTTGTCGTAGATTACGCGCGGGCGCACGTCGAAGGCGTCGGCGCGCGGATGGATCTCGGGCTTGGCGACCAGCTGGGGCAGGATCTTGATGCGGTTGGCGAGGGCGTTCTCGATCGAACCGCGCAGCCGCTCGAGCTGCGTATCCTCCTGGAAGGGGCGGCCGAGTGGATCCTGGACGATGAAGTTGTCGACCGCACGCCCGGTCCTCGTGGTGTGGATGCGCGCGTCGATGATGTTGCCGCCGGCAAGGTGGATGCCGCCAGCGATGCGGTAGAACAGGCCCGGGTGGTCCGAGGCGATCACCGTTACCAGCGTCGCGCCCAGCGCGGGATAGAACTCGGTCTGGATCGATAGCGGCTCGTCGTCGGCGGCGAGCAGCTGCGCGAGGTTCTTGGCGATGATGTCCTCGGGCTCGGCGATCCAGTAGGCGTCGTTGAACTTGCCGCCGACCTTCTCGACCAGCGCCGCGTCCTCGGCAGAGAGCGCGCGCACAGCCGCCTTCTTCGCCTCGACCCGGTGCGCGCGGCCGAACTGGGCGTGGCCGAGGCGCAGGCGTTCCTCGGCAGCGCCATAGAGTTCGGTGATGAGCTGGCGTTTCCACGAGTTCCAGGTGCCGGGGCCAACCGCGCGGATGTCGACGATGGTCAGCAAGGTGAGCTGGCGCAGACGGTCGAGCGACTGCATCTTCTCGACGAAGTCCATGATCGTCTTGGCATCGGAAAGGTCGCGCTTGAACGCGGTTGCCGAGAGCAGCAGGTGCTGGCGTACAAGCCACGAGACCAGCTCGGTCTCGTCCTCGTCGAAGCCGAAGCGCGGACACAGCTTGAGCGCGATCTCGGCGCCCAGGATCGAGTGGTCGCCGCCGCGTCCCTTGGCGATGTCGTGGAGCAGCACCGAGGCATAGAGCGCGCGGCGCGAATGGACCTTGTGCACGATCTCGTGCGCAAGCGGGTGGTCATCGCCCAGCTCGCCCTTCTCGATCTTCGAGAGCAGACCGATCGCGCGGATCGTGTGCTCGTCCACCGTGTAGTGGTGGTACATGTCGAACTGCATCTGCGCGTTGACGCGGCCGAATTCGGTGATGAAGCGGCCGAAGACGCCCGCCTCGTTGAACCAGCGCAGCACGGTCTCGGGATTGTTGCGCGAGGTCAGCAGCTCGAGGAACAGGGCATTGGCGCGCTTGTCCTGGCGCACTTCCTCCTTGATCAGCGCGGCGTCGTGCTGGATCTGGCGCATGGTCGCGGGGTGAACCTCGAGCCCTTCGCGGTCGGCGAGCACGAAAATCTCGATCATGCGCACCGGGTCGGCCTCGAACCAGTCCTCGCTCGGCGCCTTGATGCGCCCGCCGAAGATCTTGTAGCCCTTGAGCGTGCGCTCCTTGGCCTTGAAACCGGCAAGCAGGCCGCGCGGCTGCTTCTTCGCCACCTGTTCGTCGAGCTGGGCGAGGAAGATGCCGGTGAGGTTGCCCACGACCTTGGCCTGCAGGAAGAACATCTGCATGAAGCGCTCGACCGCGCTCTTGCCCGGCCGGTCGGCATAGTTCATGCGCGTCGCGACTTCGCGCTGGAGGTCGAAGGTCAGGCGGTCCTCGGCGCGGCGGGTGATCGTGTGCAGTTGGCAGCGCACCGCCCAGAAGAAATTCTCGGCGCGGCGGAAGGCGAGGAATTCCTTGCGCGTGAACAGCCCGGCATCGACCAGCTCGCCCGGGTTGCGCACTTGGTTCATGTACTTGCCGATCCAGTAGAGCGTGTGCAGGTCGCGCAGGCCGCCCTTGCCCTCCTTGACGTTGGGCTCGACGACGTAGCGGCTGTCGCCCATGCGCTTGTGGCGCTCGTCGCGTTCGGCCAGCTTCTCGACCACGAACTGGCGCTCGGTGCCCGAGACGACGTCGCTCCAGAAGCGCACGCGCGCCTCCTCGTAGAGGTCCTGGTCGCCCCACACGTAGCGCCCTTCGAGCAGCGCGGTACGGATGGTGAGGTCGGACTTGGCCATGCGCACCATGTCGTCGAGCGAGCGGCTCGAGTGGCCGACCTTGAGCCCCAGATCCCACATGAAATAGAGCATCGCCTCGATCACCTGCTCGCACCACGGGGTGTTCTTGATCGGGGTGAGGAAGGCGATGTCGACGTCGGAATGGGGCGCCATCTCGCCGCGTCCGTAGCCGCCGACGGCCATGATGGTCAGGCGCTCGCCCTTCGAGCGGTTGGTGGCGGGATAGACGTGGTTGACCACGTGATCGTGCATGACGCGCAGGATCTGGTCGATCAGGAACGCCTGTGCCTCGGCAACCTCGTGCCCGGCGGAGGGCTTGTCGTGCAGGCGCTTGGCGATTTCGGCGCGGCCCTGATCGAGCGAGGTGCGCAGGACCTCGACGACGAAGCGGCGCGCCTTTTCAGGGCCATAGGCCTCGACCAGCTTGTCGATGGTCTGGACGAGTTCGCGGCGGTCGATGACCGAACGGGGAGAGGGTATGCGGATCACACTCATGGCAGGCGGCTTCTAAACCGCAAGCAAGACAAGGGGAAGTCGCCGAAAGCCGTGAAAAGCGTCAAAATCGCCATGCGATGCGCCGCATTTCGCAAGGAAAGGGGCAAATGGCACCTACCATCGCGCCTGCGGCTATGCCAGAAGGCGCGCAGTGTCGCTTCGTGCCCACCGAGAGGGCGGGCAGGGGCGCCTGATTGCATCCCGTAACGAATCGAAGAGGTCCGCTCCTTGTCGCTGACGTCGCTGACAACTCTTGCCGCAGCCGCTGGCGCCCAGATGCACGAGCCGATCTACTGGGTCGACCTGGGTCTGCGCAACTACCTGTTCCGGATCGGCAGCTTCGAATTGCGCTGGTATTCGCTCGCCTATCTCGCCGGCATCATCCTCGGTTACTGGCACATCAGCCGCATGCTCAAGGAGCCGGGCGCGCCGATGGCGCAGCGCCATGCCGACGACCTGTTCTTCTACTGCACGCTCGGCATCATCCTCGGCGGACGCCTCGGCTACGCCACGTTCTACACCGGCGGCGATACGGGCATTCCGAGCCTGTGGGCCCACCCCTCGGAGCTGATGTCGCTGTGGCACGGAGGCATGAGCTTCCATGGCGGGCTGATCGGCGTGCTGCTGGCGATGGCCTGGGTTTCCTGGCGCAACGGCCTCGCGTTCCTGCGCGTCGCCGACTACGTCTCGGTCTGCGTGCCCTTCGGCATGCTGTTCGGACGGCTCGCCAATTTCGTCAACGGCGAGCTGTGGGGGCGCGTGGTGACCGGCTACGTGCCCTGGGCCATGGTCTTCCCCGATGCGCCCGACCAGCTGCCGCGCCACCCCAGCCAGCTTTACGAGGCAGGGCTGGAAGGCCTGGCGTTGATCGTGATCATGCTGTTCCTGTTCTGGAAGACGCGCGCCCGGTTTCGCCCGGGGCTGCTCGTCGGCGTGTTCACCACCGGCATCGCCTGCGCGCGCTTCGTCGTCGAGTTCTACCGCGAACCCGATGCCCAGCTGGCCGATTTCGCACACCAGACCGGGCTTTCGATGGGCCAGTGGCTGACGATCCCGCTGATCCTGCTCGGCCTTGTCGTCGTGGCGCGCGCGATCGCGCGTCCGGCGCTTGGCAGCGGCGCGCAGACGGCACCGGCCTGATCGCGACGAAGGGGCACGACAGGGCAATGAGCAGCGGCATGCACGGCGACGAACCGCTCGGCCAGATATTCCAGCGCCTGATCGCCAATTACGGGCCGATCACCCTGCAGCACTACATGGGCGAGTCCAACGCGCGCTACTACGATGGCAAGGACCCGCTCGGCAGCGGCGGCGATTTCATCACCGCGCCCGAGATCAGCCAGATGTTCGGCGAGCTGATCGGGCTGTGGCTGGCTGACATCTGGATCCGCGCCGGGCGCGACGAGAGCGTGCACTACGTCGAGTTCGGTCCCGGACGCGGCACGCTCGCGCGCGATGCGCTGCGTGCGATGAAGCGCTACGGTCTCGAGCCGCAGGTCCACTTCGTCGAGGGGTCGACTGCGCTGAAAGACGTCCAGCTGGCCGCCGTTCCGCAGGCACGCTGGCACGCCGACATGTCGAGCCTGCCGATGCGCGGTCCGCTGCTGATGGTCGGCAACGAGTTTCTCGACGCGCTGCCGGTGCGCCAGCTGGTGCGTATGGCCGAGGGCTGGCGCGAGCGGCTCGTCGACTGGCGCGAAGGGCGTTTCGTGCCGGTCGCGGGTGACAAGCCGATGGACGCGGCGATCCCTGCCGAACTGAAGGACAGCCCCGAGGGCACGCTGATCGAGACCTGTCCGGCGGCTGCTGCCGCGGTCTACGAGATCGCGGGCAGGCTCGTCGATCAGGGCGGGGCCGCACTGCTCATCGATTACGGGCACGACCGCTTTCGTACCGGCTCCACGCTTCAGGCGCTCAAGGCGCATAGCCGCGTCGACCCCTTCACCAATCCGGGTGAGGCGGACCTTACCTGCCACGTCGACTTTGCCTCGGCGGCCAACGTCGCGCTATCGCGCGGGGCGCGGCATCTTGGGACGGTAACGCAGGGGCGCTTCCTGCGCAGCCTCGGTATCGAGGCGCGTGCGCAGGCACTGGCCAAGGTCGCGCCGCAGCACGAGGCAGCTTTGCATGCAGCCAAGGATCGGCTGATCGAGGAGGGTCAGATGGGCGCCTTGTTCAAGGTCATGGGTCTTGCTTCGCCGGACTGGCCCGATGGCGCGGGCTTCTGAGGCCCTGAGCGCGCGGACGCGCGCAGAATCGATCGCGCCCGACAGGCTGGAGAAGCTGCTCGGCTGGCTCGCGCTGGCCATGCTTGGCTTCATCGTCGCCGCGGTCCTGCGCGGGATGGACGAGTGGCGCACCATCCCGGCGACGGTGTGGCTGCATCTCGCGACCATTGCCCTGGCGCTGGTGCTGACACCGGTCCTGCTGTGGCGTGTGCGCGGTACGCGGCGCCACCGCCAGCTCGGCTACCTGTGGAGCGCGGCGATGATGGTCACCGCGATCACCAGCTATTTCCTGCGCTTCACCCATCCCGGGCAGCTCGGCCCGATCCACATTCTCACGCTGCTCACCGTCGTGCTGGTGCCGGTGCTGGTGGTCTCGGCGCGCCGGCACGATGTCTACCGCCACCGCCGCACGGTGCGCGGGCTGATCATCGGCGCCCTGCTGATCGCGGGCTTTTTCACTTTCCCGTTCGACCGCCTGCTCGGGCACTGGCTCTTCGGCTAGACCCGGCAGACGGCGCAAGGGGCAGTTAGCGCCCCTTGACGGTGACCCGCGGGCTGGCGGGCACGGCGCGCATCGGCACCGCCGAGAGCCAGGCCTCGAGCGCGTCGAGGTCGAGTCCGCCGATGGTCGGGTCGCTTCCCTTTTCGAGCGTGGCGTAGCCATCGCCGCCCTGATCGATGAACGAGTTCACCGTGACGCGGTAGGATGTCGCCGGATCGAGCGGCTTGCCCTCGAAGCGGGCGGTGACGCGGCTGCCTGCGGGCTTCGCCATGTCGACCGCATACGTGAAGCCCTGCGAGGGCACCAGCATGCTGCCCGCCTGTTCGTCGCCGACGCTGCGCTCGAGCACCTCGAGGATCTGCGCGCCGGTATAGGTGCGGGTCACCGCGGTGTTGCCGAAGGGCTGGACGGTGTAGATCTGGCCGAAGGTGACGACCCCGTCCTTGCCCGGATCGAGGTCCGCGCGCACGCCGCCGGTGTTCATGAAGGCGATCTGCGCCCCGGCGTCGCGGGTCGCTGCAAGCTGCGCGTCGGCGACTAGCTGGTCGACGGCGCCGCCCGGCCCGCCCTCGGCTTGGTTGTCGTCCCAGTGGCGCGTGGCGAGCCCGGCAAGATGGCCCACCGGCCTGTCTGAATAGGCCGAGGCCGCGTCCTGATAGCGCTTCACGTAGGCTGCGACATCGGCGCGCGGGGCGTAGCGCGGGGCAAGGTCACTCTGGGCGACCTCTCCGCGCGATGTGGTGTAGGCGGCGGATTGCACCGGCAGGTTGCGGGCCTCGATCGAGACGAGCCTGTCGGTGGCCGGATCGATCTCGAGCGTCATCCTGGTGACGAGGCGGCCATAGGAGCCCGCGCTCGAGAGCAGCAGCGGTGCGGCGCCCTCGCGCGGCATGTGGCAGACGTAGGCCTGATGGGTGTGACCCGAGATAACCGCGTCGACACGCGGATCGAGCTTGTCGAGGATCGGCTGGATGTCGCCCGAGAAGCCGGTGCAGGCGTTGGGATCGCTGGTATCGCTTTGCGCGCCGCCCTGGTGGATCAGCACCAGCACCGCGTCGGCGCCCTCGGCCTTGAGCACGGGGACCGCGCGGTTGATCGCCTCGGCCTCGTCGCCGAAGGTCAGGCCCTTGACCCCGCCCGGGGATACCAGTTCGCTGGTGCCCTTGAGGGTGAGGCCAACGAAGCCCAGCGTCACCTTGCGCGCGCCCTCGCCGAAGCTCTTGATGCCGGTCGCGGGGAACAGCGTCTTGCCGTCCTCGGTATAGGTGCTGGCCGATAGGTACTTGAAACCGGCGCCCGCGAACTGTTCGAGCTGGCACGGCTCGCGCAGGGTATTCTTCTCGCAGCCGCCGTTCTGGACGCGCAGCAGTTCCTTGCGTCCGCGGTCGAACTCGTGGTTGCCTACCGCGTTGAAGTCGAGCCCGATGCGGTTCATCACGCCGATCGTCGGCTCGTCGAGGAACAGCGAGGAGGCGAGCGGCGAGGCGGAGATGAGATCGCCCGCCGAGACGGTGGCGCTATAGCGGAAATCCTTGCGCAGGGCATCGAGCGCCGAGGCGAGATAGGCCGCGCCGCCCGCGGGAATTTGCACTGTCCCGCCCTTGCCGTCGGGCCAGCTGGTCGTCGTCTTGGGCGGGGCGATGTTGCCGTGGAAGTCGTTGAAGGCGAGCACGCCGACCTCGACCGGGCCGGTCCGGGCGTCAGGCGCGGAAGACGCGCTCTCCACGCTGCCGGGACCCGGCGCGCAGGCAGACGCCATGGCGATCAGGGCGAGGGGCAGCGCGAGCCTGCGCAGCGGACGACGATGAGGGAGGCAGGGGCGGAGGCTGGTCATTGGTTTGCTCTATCCCGTTGGATTGTGACAGGCAATTGACGCCTTCCATTCAATCTTCGAATGCTCTGCTTCGTCCGCTCTGGCTGAGTAGTGACTGCCGCGCCTAGCGCGCGGCGTCCTCGAGCGCGTGCATGTCCGCATCGGAAAGCCCGAAGTGATGTCCGACCTCATGCACGACGACATGGGTGACGAGGTCCTCAAGCGCGACGCCGGTCTCGCACCATTCGGCGAGCAGCGGCTGGCGGTAGAGCGTGATGCGGGGGCGAAACTCGCCCGATGTCCAGATCGATTCCTCGTCCATCGGCCGCCCGTGATAGAGCCCGGTCAACTCGAACGGCTCCTCCAGCCCCACCGCGCGCAGCGTTTCAGTGTCGGCGAATTCTTCGATGTGGACGGTGATGCCCTCAAGATGTTCGGCGAAGGGCGCCGGAATGCGCGCGAAGGCGGCCTGGGCCAGCGCCGCGAAGTCCTCGGCGCCTGGCGCCGTTCCGAAACGCTGGCCCATGATCGTTACTCGCCCGCGACGATCCGGCCGATCCCGGCAGCGGTCTCGGGATGGTAGGTGGTTCTGGCTTCGGCGTAGAAGTCGCGCGCGATGGTCGCGCCCCATTCGCCCTGCTTCATCAGTCCCTTGTAGATCGGGTAGACGAGCAGGCCGCGACCGATCCGCGAGACATAGGCGCGCATGGCGGGAAGGGCGGGTTCGTAGCGGTTGGCGATGGCCAGTTCGAACCAGGCCGACTGGACGTAGGCGTTCTCGGAAGTCGAGAGGCCGAGCGTCTTGTCGAGCTCGCCAAGGCGCGCCTCGCTCATCTCGCGCGGCAGGCCGTTGAGGAAGCGCAGCCACTGCTGCGTGCTCCACCCTTGCGTATCGATCGCGCTCGCCGGACCGCCCGCCGCGAAAGCGGCCAGCAGTTCGTCGACTTGCGCCAGCGTCTCGCTCTTCACGTGGACGGCGTTTTCGGGGACGCCCGCGGCATAGGCCCAGCGGTCGAGCTGGAGCGAGAGTTCGAGCTCGGGCTTGCCCTTGAGCACATGTTCACGCAGGTCCGCGAGGAAGCCTGCGGTGGTCTGGGGCTGGAAGGCGTGGCGGTCGAAATAGGACGTCAGGTAGGCGTCCCAGGTCTTGCGGCCCAGCTGCGTCTCGAGCATGCGCAGGAAGTTCGAGCCCTTGGTATAGTCGAGCTGGCCATCGCCCGGGCTGCCGTGGAGGCGCGAGCCGGGTGCGGTCATGCCGGTGCCGAGCGGCTCACCCATCTCGGCGATGTCGCGCATCATCCCGTCCCAGTCGAGATCGGCGTACATCGCGGCGCGCTCCTTGCCGTAGAGCGCTTCCATGATGCGGTTCTCGAAGTAGGTGGTGAAACCCTCGTTGAGCCACGAATCCGACCATGTCGCATTGGTGACGAGGTTGCCCGACCACGAATGCGCCAGTTCATGCGCGACGACGTCGGTGTTCGAGCGGTCGCCGGTGACGATGGTCGGCGTCAGGAACGTCAGCATGGGGTTTTCCATGCCGCCATAGGGGAAGGCAGGGGGCAGCAGCAGCATGTCGTAGCGGCCCCAGCGGTAGGGACCGTAAAGGTTGCTGGCGGCCGTGATCATCTTCTCGACGTCGGCGAATTCGCTCGCCGCCTTCTCGAGCATCGGCGCTTCGGTCCACACGCCCGAGCGCGGCCCGAGCGACTTGAACCTGAGATCGCCCACCGCGAAGGCGATAAGATAGGGCGGAACCGGCTTGTCCATGCGGAAGCGGAATGCGCGGCGCCCGTCGGGCAGCTTCTCGCCCTTGTCGCCCGAGAGCTTCTCCGCGCTCATCACCGCGACCAGATCTCCCGGCACGCGCAAGGTCGCGTCCCAGGTCTGGCGGATGCCGGGGCTGTCCTGCGTCGGCACCCACGAACGGTTGTGGATCGCCTGGCCCTGGCTGTAGAGGTAGGGCTTCTTCTTGCCGAAGGTCATCTCGGGCGGCAGCCACTGCAGCGCCGAGGCCTTGGGCGAAGTGCGATAGGCGATGCGCAGCTGCTTCGCCCCGGCGAGCTCGACCGTCATCGCCGAGCCAAGGTCCTCGTCGTCCTTTTCGCCGACCGTGTAGGCAAGTGCCTTGCCCTGACCGTCGGTGACGCTCGAAATGTCGAGATCCTTGACGTCGAGCACGATCTGGCTGGCACCGGGCGCGGCCAGCACGTCGAGCGTGGCACTGCCGGCGAGCGTGTACGTCGCGAAATCGACGTCGAGGTCGAGCGAGACGTGCGTCACGCGGGCCACTTCGGGCCGGGCGTGGGTCCACACGTCCTTCGCTTCGGGCGAGGTCAGGATCGGAGCGGGGGTCTGCACCGTATCGCCGTTGGCGGCGAAGGCCGTGCCGGCGCAGAACGGAGTGGCTGAGGCGAGGAGGGCACCAAGCAGTGCCGGAGCAATTCGATTACGCATGGGCGCAAGGTATGGTCGCGCGCGCGTCGAAGCGCAAGCGTCGCTCAGAGCCGACCGAGCGCGTTGCGCGAAAGTCCGCCGAGCTCGAAATCGCGCTTGTAGGCCTTCCAGTCGTGCTTGATGCGTCGCGCGGTCTCCTCCGCAGCACACACGATGTCGTCGACGAACAGCTCGTGCGGCTCCATCGCCTCGAGGATCGCGGGCTCGACGTCGTAGTCGATCGCCCCGGCATCGTCCGAACGCGCATGCGCCAGTGCCAGCGAGAAGCCGCAGGCATCGGCGTAATCGTGCCATTCGTCGAGATCGAGGTCCTCGAGGTCGATGTCGTCGCGGAAGGGTGCCCTCTCGCGCGACATGAAGCTCTTCCCCTCGATCTCGACCGCGCCGTAGAAGGCATCGCCGTGCGGCAGATGGATGCGCTGGCCCTGCGCGATGCGTTCGGCCAGTTCACCCGGATCGAGATCGTCGGTCGGCACTACACCGTCGAGCGCACTGTCGCGCGCGCGCTTGAACTCGACGATGAGATCGTCGCTGCCCTCGCCGCTCGGCCCTTCGAGCATGACATAGAAGCGTGCAAGGCCGAGCGAGGCAGTGCCCGCCCCGTGCCGCACGGCGACGTCCTTGACCTTGAGGTCGGCGCAGCGTCCGCCCCGCTCGATGCCGTTGGTTTTGGCGAGTTCGTCGATGTAACCCTGGAACTCCTCGATGCGCGAGGAGACCGGTTCCAGCTTCTTTGTTGCGCGAAAGCCGCGCCGCTGTTCGCCCTGATGCTTCTTGCGCAGCCAGGCGTCGCGGCTGCATTCGGCCTCTTCGAAAAGGCCGGCGATGACCGGCGGGGCATTGTCGATGCGGATCACCTCGCGCGTCTCGGTCTCGTGCTCGGCGAAATGGCGCAGGCCCTCAATGTAGCCGCGCAGGAAGCAGCCCGCGATCGAGCGGCGGTGCTTCTTCTTCAGGCCGCCTGCGCATTTGGCGGCAAGAAAGAACCCGGTCGCGCCGCGCTTGAGGTCCCAGGTGAAGGGGCCGTAAGTGACTTCGTCGAAGTCGTTGACCGAGAAGATCGGCACGTTGTCGCGGTTGGGCATGACCCCGAAGTTGCCCGGGTGCACGTCGCCAAGAAGCAGGACCTTGGGCAGCGCCGCGTCGGAACCTGCTATGTCGCGGTAGAACACCAGCGCGGTGCCGCGGAAGAACTTGTAGAGGTCCCTGGCCAGCTCGCGGAACTTGAGGTCGGTGCCTTGCGAGTGCCCCTCGAGGCGCTCTGCGTGGTCTTCGAGGATCGTCGCGCGCACGTGCTCGCGCCGAGCCTGTCCGCTCAGGAAGGTCGGCAGCGCAACCGCAGCCTCGGAGGCATAGCGCTCGGCAAGGCGCTGGTAGGCCTCGGCCCGCGAGTGCCCGTTGCGCTTGGAGTGCGGCTTGTTTGAGGCCGAGCCTCTACCCTTTGCGCTTCTGTTGCTGGAGCCCTTGCGCGTTGAACTCTTGCCCTGCGCGGTGTCCGTCTTTTTCGTCGCCATGTGAGCCAAAACGTCTCGTAACGGCAGCTGTTCCGGTTGCAGGGCGCGCGATCAGCCTGCCTCGGGTCCAGCTTCGGGCGCAGTATGGGCGGGCAGGGCGTGTCCGGGCGCCGTCAGCCTGAAGCGCAGGCCGTCGACATGGTAGTCGAGCGTGCTCGTGCCGGAGAAGTCGGAAGGCAGCATCCGCTTCAGGATCTGGGTCCCGAAGCCGGTTCTCTCGGGTGCGGTGACTGCAGGCCCGCCAGTCTCGATCCAGTCCAGCACGAAGCTGTCGTCGCCCGTCTCGGGTTTTGTCCAGGTGATCTGGACCTGTCCCTCGGGCCTGCTCAGCGCACCATATTTTCCGGCATTGGTCCCGAGTTCGTGGATCGCGAGCGCCAGCGAGAGCGTCTGGCGTCCGGTCAGCACCACGCGTGGGCCGCTCATCGTGACGAGGCCTTCGCCCTCGATGTGCGGGGCGAGGATATGGGCGATGATCGAACGCACGTCGGCCTCGCTCCAGTCGGTCCTGATCAGGATGTCGTGTGTGCGGGCCATGGCCTGGAGGCGGCTCTCGAGGCGATGGCGTGCATCGAGCAGCGAAATGTCGCCGCGCAGGGTCTGCGAGGCGATGGCCTGTGCGACCGAGAGCGCGTTCTTGACGCGGTGCACGAGTTCCTGTGCGACGACTTGCGATTGCTGGCGCGCGAGCACGGCGGGCGTGGTCTCGATCACGGTGTCGATCATGCCGACGATCTTGCCGGTCTCGTCGCGCACGGGGCCGTAGCAGAAGGTGAACCAGGCGTTCTCGGGCCTTCCCTCGCGGTCGATGACGAGGCCGAAATCCTCGATGTAGGTCGGCTCGCCCGCGTAGGCGCGCTCGACGATGGGGCCGATGTCGCTCCAGACCTCGGCCCAGACCGTACTGAACGGGGTGCCGAGCGCAGGCGGCTTGTGCCCGAGGATCGGCAGGAAGGCGTCGTTGGGGATCGTTGTGTGCTGATCGCCCCAGACGATGCACTGGGGGAAGCGCGAGGCGAGAACGGTCGCGACCGTGGTCTTGAGCGTCGCCGTCCAGTCCTCGGGCGGGCCGAGCGGATTGCCCGTCCAGTCATGCTCCATGATGGCCTGCGCCATCCGGCCCCCGCCCTCGAGGAACTTCAGCATGGCGCCGCATTGTGAAGCTGCGCCATGCCCGAAGTCCGGGGCCTGCTGGATGCAGGGTCAGATATCAAGATTGGCGACGTTGAGCGCGTTTTCCTGGATGAAGTCGCGGCGCGGTTCGACGACATCGCCCATCAGGCGGGTGAAGATCTCGTCGGTGACGTCGGCGTCCTCGACCTTGACCTGCAGCAGGGCGCGGTTCTCGGGATCGAGCGTGGTCTCCCAGAGCTGTTCCGCGTTCATCTCGCCAAGGCCCTTATAGCGCTGCACCGAGAGGCCCTTGCGGCCTGCGGCAAGCACCTTGTCGAGCAGCTGGCTCGGGCGTGCGATGGCGTCGGCATCGGCGACCGGGCGCTGCGTTGCACCCTCGCCCTCGTCACCCTCGTTCTCGCCCTCGGCCTCGTCGCTGATCGCGCTCGCGCTCGCGCGCACCAGACGGGCAGTGCCTTCGTAGACATCGGCGTGTTCGGCGGCGAGCTTGGAGAGCTTGCGTGCCTCGGCGCTGACGAGGAAGGCGGCCTCGATCTTGTGGTGGTCGGTGACACCGCGCCACAGCCGCTCGACCTCGAGCGTGCCTGCCTCGGAAAGGCGAACGGTCCACCTGGCCTCGCTGTCCGAGCGACCGAGCCAGTCGGCGGCGCGGGCATAGGCGGCCTCGCGCTCGGCGGCAGAGAGATCGGGTGCGAGCGCACCTGCAAGCGCGAGCGCCTCGATGATGCCGGTGTCGTAGCGGCGCGGCACGAAGCCCATCAGGTTGCGCAGGCGGATCGCATGCTCGACCAGGTTCTCGAGGTCGGCACCCGTGCGCGCGCCGCCGGTGGTCTCGAGCACGCGGCCGCTGAGCCCGCCCTCGACGAGGTAGCGGTCGAGCGCGGCATTGTCCTTGAGGTAGACTTCGCTACGGCCCTTGGCGACCTTGTAGAGCGGCGGCTGGGCGATGAAGAGGTGCCCGGCGCGGATGATCTCGGGCATCTGGCGATGGAAGAACGTCAGCAGCAGGGTGCGGATGTGCGCACCGTCGACGTCGGCGTCGGTCATGATGACGATCTTGTGGTAGCGCAGCTTGTCGAGGTTGAAGTCGTCGCGGATGCCGGTGCCCATGGCCTGGATCAGCGTGCCGACTTCCTTCGACGAGATGATCCGGTCGAAGCGTGCGCGCTCGACGTTGAGGATCTTGCCCTTGAGCGGAAGGATCGCCTGGTAGTGCCGGTCGCGGCCCTGCTTGGCCGAACCGCCTGCCGAGTCGCCCTCGACCAGGAACAGTTCGCACTTGGAAGGATCGCGCTCCTGGCAGTCGGCGAGCTTGCCGGGCAGGCTGGCGATGTCCATCACGCCCTTGCGGCGGGTCAGCTCGCGCGCGCGCTTGGCGGCCTCGCGCGCCGCGGCGGCGTCGATCACCTTCTGGATGATGGTCTTGGCGATGGCGGGGTTTTCCTCCAGCCATTCGCTCATCTTGTCGCCCATCAGGCTCTCGAGTGGCTGGCGCACTTCGGAGGAGACCAGCTTGTCCTTGGTCTGCGAGGAAAACTTGGGGTCGGGCAGCTTGACCGAGACGATCGCGGTGAGGCCCTCGCGCATGTCGTCGCCCGAGAGCTGGACCTTCTCCTTCTTGAGCAGGCCTGAACGCTCGGCATAGCCATTGAGCGTGCGCGTCAGCGCGGCGCGGAAGGCGGCGAGGTGGGTGCCGCCGTCGCGCTGCGGGATGTTGTTGGTGAAGCACAGGACGTTCTCGTAGTACGAGTCGTTCCACTGCAGCGCCACTTCCATGCCGATCCCGTCCTTTTCGGCGGTGATCGCGATGGGGTCGGGCATGAGTGCCTGCTTGGTGCGGTCGAGATACTGCACGAAAGCCCCGATGCCGCCTTCGTAGAACAGGTCGTGCTCGAGCGGTTCCTCGCCGCGCAGGTCGCGCAGCTTGATGCGCACGCCCGAGTTGAGGAATGCGAGCTCGCGGTAGCGACGTTCGAGCTTGTCGAAATCGAACTCGGTTACATTCTTGAAGGTGTCGTGGCTGGCCTGGAAGGTGACGCGCGTGCCCTTCTTGAAGCCGTTGTCGTCGGGGTTGCGATCCGACTTGGGCGCAGGCCCCTTGACCACCAGCGGGCCGACGGCATCGCCGTGCTCGAAGCGCATCCAGTGCTCCTTGCCGTCGCGCCAGATGGTCAGCTCGAGCGATTCGGAAAGCGCGTTGACCACCGAGACGCCCACGCCGTGCAGGCCGCCCGAGACCTTGTAGGCGTTGTCGTCCGAGGTGTTCTCGAACTTGCCGCCCGCATGGAGCTGGGTCATGATGACTTCTGCCGCCGAGACGCCTTCCTCGGCGTGGATGTCGGTCGGGATGCCGCGACCGTTGTCCTCGACCGACACCGAACCGTCGGCATTGAGCTCGATCAGGACGAGGTCGCAGTGGCCCGCGAGCGCCTCGTCGATGGCATTGTCCGAAACCTCGAAGACCATGTGGTGCAGGCCCGAGCCATCGTCGGTGTCGCCGATGTACATGCCGGGGCGCTTGCGCACGGCGTCGAGGCCCTTGAGGACCTTGATCGAATCCGCGCCGTAGGAGTTGCCGTTCTTGATCTTTTCGGGCTGGCCGCCGCTCGCCTGCGCGCCGGTGCCGTTTTCGGGTTCAGTAGCCATGCTCCAGTCTATAGGGTCGCGGCCTGTCAAACCCAAGCAAAACCGCTGTCGGGCCAGCCCTTTTCCACAAGCTTCGGGCGCGCGTGCGAGGTGCCGGCAGGGCGCGCGAGGGCAGAAGCGGGGCGCTGGTCGAAAAAAAACAAGGGCGACCGCGCCGGGTCGCCCTCGCCATTGCCGTGCGATGCGCCGCGGGAAGGGCGCTCGCCGTTCCCGCAGGCATCAATGTGGCCGTTATGTCGAAGCGGTCGGTATGCTCAGGCGAGCGTCAGGGCAAAGGCGACGGCGCAAACGCCCAGCGCTGCTGCGAATCCGACTGATTTTCCAATGATGGTCATGGCAATCCTCCTCCAATTTTTTGCACGGCCGGATTGTTTCCGGCTCGTTGCTGGAGACTACGCCCCTTCGTGCCGGGCTTCAAGCTACTTGGCCGCAAGATGCCTGCCTCGGCAGGGGGCGATGCCTGCCGGAGCAAGTTCACGCCACATTTGCGGCCAAGTCAAAACCATCTCGAAAGGGATGTCACTGCGACTAGACAGGGCGCTTTAGCCCGACTAACTGCCGGCCATGAGCATCCAGACTACGGAATCGGTCCTGATTGTCGACTTCGGCAGCCAGGTGACCCAGTTGATCGCACGCCGCGTTCGCGAAGCGGGCGTCTATTCGGAAATCGCGCCTTTCACTGCTGCGGCAGAGGCCTTCGAGCGGATGGATCCGGCCGGCATCATCCTGTCGGGCTCGCCCGCCTCGGTGCTTGACGCCGAGGGGCCGCGTATCCCTGACGTGATCCTCGAGAGCGGCAGGCCGATCTTCGGCATCTGCTATGGCCAGCAGTCGCTCATGCATCAGCTCGGCGGCGAGGTGACGCTGGGCGATTCGGGCGAATTCGGCCGCGCCTTCATCGAGATCGAGGACGAGTGCTCCTTGTTCGACGGCCTGTGGAAGGTCGGAGAAAAGCACCAGGTCTGGATGAGCCACGGCGACAAGGTTACCGCGCTCGCCGACGGTTTCCGTCCCGTCGCTTCCTCGCCCGGCGCGCCCTTCGCGGTGATCGCCAACGACGAGAAGCGCATCTACGCCATGCAGTTCCACCCCGAGGTGGTGCACACTCCCGACGGTGCCAAGCTGCTCAAGAACTTCGTGCGCCACGTCTGCGGCCTTTCGGGCGAGTGGACCATGGCCGAGTTCCGCAAGACCAAGATCGACGAGATTCGCGCGCAGGTCGGTGACCGCCGCGTGATCTGCGGCCTCTCGGGCGGCGTCGATTCGGCGGTTGCGGCACTGCTCATCCACGAGGCGATCGGCGACCAGCTGACCTGCGTTTTCGTCGACGGCGGCATCCTGCGCATGGGCGAGGCCGAGCAGGTCGTCTCGCTGTTCCGCGGGCACTTCAACATCCCGCTGGTCCACGTCGATGCCTCGACGCTGTTCCTCAAGGGGCTCGAGGGCGAGACCGACCCCGAGAAGAAGCGCAAGTTCATCGGCAAGACCTTCATCGACGTCTTCGAGGACGAGGCCAAGAAGATCGGTGGCGCCGACTTCCTCGCGCAGGGCACGCTCTATCCCGACGTGATCGAATCAGTCTCCTTCACCGGCGGCCCCTCGGTCACGATCAAGAGCCACCACAACGTCGGCGGCCTGCCCGAGCGCATGAACATGAAGCTCGTCGAGCCCTTGCGCGAACTGTTCAAGGACGAAGTGCGCGCGCTTGGCCGCGAGCTCGGCCTGCCCGAGATCTTCGTGGGCCGTCACCCCTTCCCGGGACCGGGTCTTGCCATCCGCATTCCGGGCGAAGTGACCCGCGAGCGCTGCGACATCCTGCGCAAGGCCGATGCGATCTACCTCGAGGAAATCCGCAATGCGGGTCTCTACGACGCGATCTGGCAGGCCTTCGCCGTGCTGCTCCCGGTCAAGACCGTGGGCGTGATGGGCGACGGGCGCACTTACGACAACGTCTGCGCGCTGCGCGCGGTTACCTCGACCGACGGCATGACCGCCGACATCTACCCCTTCGACGCCGCCTTCCTCAGCCGCGTCGCGACCCGCATCATCAACGAGGTCAAGGGCATCAACCGCGTGGTCTACGACTACACCTCGAAGCCGCCGGGCACGATCGAGTGGGAGTGATCCGCATTTCGACCAGGTGATCCTGTCGCCTTGCAATCGAGACGAAAAAGGCCCGCAGTTGCTGCGGGCCTTTTTTCTTGGCGGTTCGGATTGGGGCCAGTTCGCTCAGAACGATCCCTGCAGGATGAACGCGGGACCATGCAGTTTGTAGCGCACCCGTCCGCTCCACAGGTCCTTGTCGACGCCCACGCGGTAATCGACGTAGCGGTAGGCGACGCCGAGCGAGACGTGGCGCACGATCTGGTAGCTGACCGAGGCCTGCGCATTGACCAGCTTGCCGTCGTAGTCGCCGATCTTGAGCGAGAGGTAGTCGAGGCGGGCGTTCGCCTCGATCCTGTCGGAGAGGCGATAGGTGGCGAATGCGCCGAGCGTGGGTAGCGGAGCGAGGAAGTCGCGGCGGCGCACTTCGGTCGAGGCACCGGCAGAGCCGACCGAGGCCTCGCCCTCGATGGACAGGTCGAAGCGGGTGGCGTGCAGGCCGAGACCCGCGCCCAGTTCGAGCGTCTCGTTCTGCACGAAGGCGTAGCCGACGGTGAGCCGGTAGATGTCGCTGTCGAAGCTGCTGCCGATCTGCGCCGAGGCCGGGTAGGTCACATCGTCGAAGGTGATGTCCCGGCGCAGCGAAGTCGAACCGCTGCGCTTGAGCTTGTAGAAGTCGGCGTTGACGATGACGCGTCCGAACCGCGAGCCGATGGAGACCGAGGGCAGGACCTCGTCGTTGTCCATGGCGAGATCGTTCTCGAAGTCGATGTCGGTGCCAACGATGGTGTCGGTCTTGGTCTGGACGCGCACGTTGGTGTCGATCTTCGGCGCGAAGGCCATGACGTTGATCCAGTAGTCGTCGCTCAGCGTCTGGGCGCCGGCCTGTGCGGGCACGATCAGGATCGCGGCCGCGCTGGCCATGGCGAGGGCGATGGGCCGGGTGCTGGAGCGGCGCAGGCGGGCGCGTGTCGGGGGGAGTGCTTCCATCGGCCGGGTCCTCGTCTGGCGTCAGGGCGACGGCTGTCCCGCGATGCGCTGTGTCGTCCCCCCGCGCGATGATCTGTCCCGGTGTTAGGCCGATGTGCGGGCGGGCGTAATCAGGGCTTGTCTGGAGAAGGTCTCGGGAGAAACCCCGGGTCTTTCCCTCGATCAGCGGGCCCGCGGTGCCGGGTCAGCCGGGCCGGACCACGCAGCGAAAGCCGATGTGCGAGGTCGAGCTGTCGGTCGGCTGGGCATGGCGCGCTGCCGGGCGGTAGCGGCGGCAATAGCTTGGCGCGCACAAGTGCGAGCCGCCCTTGAGCACCTTTTGCGGAATGCGGATGTCGGGCGTGCGCGGGTCGAAGCTGTCCTCGCGCCGGGCTCCGCGCGGGTTCTTGGGCACGCAGCAGCTCTTCACCGGCTTGGCAGGCGCGTTGCCACTGACCGAGAACCAGTCCTGCGTCCATTCCCAGGCATTGCCGATCATGTCGAGCAGCCCATAGCCATTGGCCGGGTAGGCGCCGACCGGCGAGGTGCGTGCATAGCCGTCCTCCTCGGTGTTCTCGAAGGGGAAGCGCCCCTGCCAGGTATTGGCCTGGTGTCCTTGCGGCGGCACAAGTTCGTCGCCCCAGGCGAATTCGGCGCCTTCGAGCCCGCCGCGCGCGGCAAATTCCCACTCCGCCTCGGTCGGCAGCGCCTTGCCTGCCCAAGCGGCATAGGCCTCGGCATCGGCATGGGCGACGTGGACCACGGGATGATCCTCGAGCCCCTCGAGCGAACTGCCGGGGCCTTGCGGGTGGCGCCAGTCGGCATCGAAGCACCACGACCACCAGTTGAAGTGATTGTCGAGCGGCACCGGGCCGTCGGTCGGCGTGAAGACCAGCGAGGCGGGGCGCAGCAGCTCGGGCAGGGCGCCGGGATAGTCCTCGGCCTTGGGCGCGATCTCGGCGAGAGTGACGTGCCCGGTCGCCTCGACGAAGCGGGCGAATTCGCGGTTGGTGACCATGGTGCGGTCGATGTGGAAGCCATCGACCTCGACTTGCCGTGCCGGCTTTTCCTCGGGGTAGTGCTCGTCCGAGCCCATGGTGAAGCGTCCGCCGGGGACCCAGACCATGCCTTCGATTTGGCTGTCGCTGGCGGTTTCACGCTCGGCGGCGCAAGTGTCGGCGTTCGGGGTCTCGGCCATGCATAATCCTCTTCGCGCGAGAGCACTGCGGCTCCCAGTCTCGAGAGGCATAGCATAGATGCGCGCGAAGGCACCGATATCGGAAATAACCCCGAGACCGGCGATGATCATGGGACACGGGGGCTGATCGAGTCCGGCGTCCTGTCAGCCGCAGGCGCGGCCGAGCCGGTACCCCCTCGTCAGCTAACCTTTTGTCAGCCGCCGCCGAAGCGGCGCATCGCGTCGTAGGCGCGCTTCACGCTCAGGATCGGCTTGGCACAGGCCTCGTGATAGGTCCCGTTGAGCGCCTGCAGGCGCGTGTCTTCGTGGCGCTCGAAGCGCACTTGTGCCTGCTTCTGGCCCTGCGCGATGATCTGGCGGCAACTGCGGCATTCGGGAACCCACGGCTCTCCGCCCCCGCCGTAGGGGGTGCTATTGTCGATGAACACGGTGTTTGCGACCCGTCTCTTATGGTCGGCGGCCTCGCCACCGCGGCGCTGCCTTGCCGATGACATTTTTATGGCAGGCGTTTGTGCACTGCGTCAAATGGCAAGAATCCGGGCTTTTTGGGCACTTGGAATTTTTCTGACAGACGAGGTCTGTGCACCCGAAACAAGAAGCCGCCCCGGTTCGAGGGCGCCGGGACGGCTTCGACCAGCCGACAGGGGGCTGGCGTGTCGGCGGTTTATCGCCGGGCGCGTCAGCGCTGGGCGGTCTGGGCCTTCTCCATCTTCTCCATGACCTGGTCGATCGAGAAGCTGGCAGCCTTCTGGCGCGGGGGGAACTCGCCGAAGGTGCCGAGGAAGTCGGCGATCAGCGATTGTGCCGGGACCAGCAGGTAGGTGTGGTCGAGCAGCCAGTCATAGTAGGTGTTCGAGGTGCGGTCCGCGCGCTCGTAGGGATCGGTCTTCAGGTTGAAGATCTTGGGCACGCGCAGTTCGACGAAGGGTTCGGCCCAGATCTGCATCGTGCCGGTGCAGCGCTGTTCGAGGAACACCATCTTCCAGTTGTCGTAGCGCAGCGCGACGACATCGGCATCGTCGTTGAAGTAGATGAAGCCCGGGCGCGGGCTCTTGTCGGTCTTGCCGGTCAGGAACCCGGTCAGGTCCCAGCCGTCGAGATGGACCTTGTACTTGTGTCCGTCGAACGTCGCCCCTTCCTTGAGCGTGCTCTTGACGTCGCCCGCGCCTGCCATGTTGGCGAAGGTCGGGAACCAGTCGAGGTGGGAGACGATGCCGTTGCACACCGAGCCTGCCTCGATCTGGCCGGGCCAGCGCACCATGCACGGCACGCGGTAGGCGCCTTCCCAGTTGGTGTTCTTCTCCGAGCGGAACGGGGTGGTGCCGGCGTCGGGCCAGGAGTTCTGGTGCGGGCCGTTGTCGGTCGAATACATCGTGAAGGTGTTGTCGGCCACGCCGAGTTCGTCGATGTAGTCGAGCATCTCGCCGATGCAGTCGTCATGGTAGATCATGACGTCATGGTACTCGGACTGCCAGCGGCCCGACTTGCCCTTGTATTCGGGTTTCACGTGCGTGCGGAAATGCATGTGCGTGGTGTTGAACCACACGAAGAAGGGTTCGTCGGCATCGACCGCTTCCTTGATGAAACGCTTGGCTTCCTTGAGGAATTCCTCGTCGGCGGTTTCCATGCGCTTCTTGGTCAGCGGGCCGGTGTTCTCGATCTTCTGGCCGCCTTTGCCGTCGGCCCAGCAGTGCAGCACGCCGCGCGGACCGTAGTTCTTCTTGAAGTCGGGGAAGTCGCTTGCTGGCGGGTAGTCGGGAAGCTCGGGCTCCTCCTCGGCGTTGAGATGGTAGAGGTTGCCGAAGAACTCGTCGAAGCCGTGCATCGTGGGCAAGTGCTCGTCGCGGTCGCCCAGGTGGTTCTTGCCGAACTGGCCGGTGCGGTAACCCTGGTTCTTGAGCATGCGCGCGATCGTCGGGTCTTCGGGGCGCATGCCAAGGTCCGCGCCGGGCAGGCCGACCTTGGTCATGCCGGTGCGCATCCCCGCCTGGCCCATGATGAACGCCGCGCGCCCTGCGGTGCAGCTCTGCTCGGCGTAATAGTCGGTGAAGAGCACGCCTTCCTTGGCGATGCGATCGATGTTGGGCGTCTTGTAGCCCATCACTCCGTGCGAATAGCAGCTCAGGTTGTGCTGCCCGATGTCGTCTCCCCACAGGATGAGGATGTTCGGCTTCTTCGATGCCATTATCATTCTCCGTGCGAGCGCGAGCTGGACAGGAGTGTGCGCGAGGTTGGCCGGGGGCTGTCCGGCAAGTGTCGGTGCAAGGTGCCTGCGCCAGATCGGCGTTCGGGTTGCGGTATCCTTGGTGGCGTTCCCTGAACCGCGCAGGCTCTGCGGGAACGCGGCAAGCAGAGCAGCGACTTGCGATTCGCCCTATCGGCAATAACCCCGGATAAGCGCAGCAAGCCTGCCCATGGCGGACTAGGGCAAAGAGCCACCCGCGCCCTCGGGGATATCCCCGATGGTCCCTTCAACCCCACCGCCTAGGCTGGGTCGGACCGGCACTGCCTTTGCGCAGGGCAGCAAAGCGGGGCATGGCTGAATGAGAATTGCGATGAATCTGCACGCCCCCTTGCAGTTCGGCATGCTGGCCCTTGGCTGTGCTGCGGGCGCCGCACCGCTTGCGGCGCAGGTACAGGATGCCGCAGGCGAACCGCCAGCTCCGGTGATCACTGCCGTTCCCCCCGCGTCCGAGCCGCAAGCCAAGCGCGAATCGCATTTCCACGACATCCTGTTCGACGACGTCGACGGCAAGTTCGATGTCTCCGAGGCTCTTGCCGAAGGCGGCTTCACCCCGGTCCCGATCATCATCACCGAGCCCGCGGTCGATGGCGGCTTCGGCCTGATGGCGCAGTTCGTGACCATCCCCGAGGACAATCCGCGCCTCGCTACCCGGCGCATCGTCGGTGCGCTCAAGACAGGCAACGGCTCCTACGGTGTGGGGTACCTGCAGTCGGGCTTCATCGAGGATGGCAAGATCCGCTATCGCTTCGGCGCGGCACACGGCAAGATCACCCTGACCAGCTACCCCAGGTTTCTGCCCGGCGGACTGCGCTATACCAATCGCTACGATTTCGCGGTGGTCGGCTCGGCGCGGGTGGTGCTGGGCGATGGGCCATGGTCGGTCGGTCCCCTGATCGATTTTCGCCAGATCCGCTCGAAGCTCGACTTCGAGGACCCGCCGATCCAGCTGCCCTTCGATTTCAATCGCAAGCTCAACACGGGCGCATTCGGCGTCGGCCTGCATTACGACACGCGTGACAACGTGATGACCCCGCGCAATGGCCTCAACGCCTATGTCGAGGCCAAGTACACCACCGATTTCCTTGGCTCGGACCGCGAATTCCAGGGCTACAAGGCCCATGCCTATGCCTTCCGCTCGCTTGACCCCAAGTGGCATCTGGGCATGAAGGTCGAAGTCGATGCCGAGCGTGGCGACTATCCCTCCTACTTTGCCCCGGCGATCAACCTGCGCGGGGTGCAGGCGAGCCGCTTCCAGGGCGCGAGCGTGGTCAGCAGCGAGTTCGAGGTCAGTCACGAGATCGCCGACAGGTGGTCGCTCGTGGCCTTTGCCGGGGTCGGTGCAACCGATCCGGGCAGAAGCCGCGTGTTCGGCGCATCGGGCGCGAAGTTCGCTGGCGGCGGCGGGTTTCGCTATCGCCTTGCCCGCCTGATCGGCCTCGATGCAGGGCTCGACCTCGCTTACGGGCCCGACGGCGCGGTGTTCTACCTGCAGTTCGGCCATGCCTGGGCCAGCGGGATGGACTGAGGGGAAAGGCCGCGAACAGTTACCTGCACGGGGTTTCTCTCGGGGTTTGTGCCGATGGCGAGGCGCGGGTCATGCGCCATGATGCAGCTTTGCCGTCTTGTCTCGAATTCGAGGACGACCCTTGCCGATATCGCGCCAAAGCCCGACTGCCTTCATTGTCTATGCCTTGTGCCTATCCTCGAGCGTAGAGGCGCGGGCGCAACCGGCCACCGGCGGGCTTCCGCCGGGTCTCGAGGCCATGCTGCGCGAGGCGCACCGCGCCGAGCGCGACACCGTCGAGAACATCGCCAAGCGGCTATATCCCGCCTACCGCCAGGAGATCGACGATCTCATCGATGACATCGACGATGCCGAGAAGGCGCGGGTGGCGCACGAGAAAGTGCTGCGCGGCTGGCACGGCGAGGTTTCGGCAGGGGCGAGCTGGGCGACCGGCAATACCCGATCACGGGGCGTAAACCTGACGCTCGACGTCGAGCGCAAGACCCCCAACCAGGAACACCGCGTGACCGGCTACCTCGATCTCGCCAGCCAGAACGGGGTCAGCAACACCGAACGCTGGGCGCTGGGCTACCGCCTGCGCCGCGACTTCGGGGATTCGCCGTGGTTCGCGCTGGGCTCGCTCCAGTACGAGCGCGATCGCTTCCAAGGCATTGCGCGCCGTTTCACCGAGATGATCGGGGGCGGATATCAGGTCATCGATACCGACGCGCTCGATCTCGAGGTCTCGCTCGGCCCCGCGATGCGCCAGACCCGCTTCATCGACATGGACAACGAGAACCGTTTCGGCTGGGCGGCGGGCGCCGAACTCGAATACGAATTGACCGACACGCTGAAATTCAAGGAAACCTTCAATGCGGTCCTCGATGAGGGCAATTCCTCCTTCATCTCCGTCACCGCGTTGACGAGCAATATCTACGGCCGCATATCCGGGCGAGTATCCTTTACCGCCGATTATGAATCCGATCCCTCGCAAGGCGCACAGAACCTCGACACGCGCGGGCAGGTCGGTATCGAACTGGAGTTGTAGCGCAGGCACCATGATCAAGCACCGAGCCTTATGGTCCCTAGCGGCCCCATGGTGTGCGATACTGCTGGCCGGCTTACTCGCCTTCGCGCTCCTGCTGGCCCCCTTGCCGCTTGCTCCTGCGCAGGCGCAGGAAAGCGCGGGCAAGCAAAGTGGTGAAGCCAGTTCCAACGGTACCGCCGGGGCCTCGGCTGGAGCCTATGTCGCTCCGCTCTCGGTGCAGGACAAGACGGCCTATATCCGCAAGCTGATCGATGGCGAACTCGACGCCGGCATTACCCCCGATGCACTGTTCGCCTGGTCGCTGCGCTACCGCGACGTCGCGCGTGCCAATGTGGTCGAGGAGCTGGTCGAGGACGATGCCTTCTATGCGCGCGCCTCGCAGGACCCTGCCCAGCTGGAGACTTTGCGGCCGCAGGAGGCCCGCCTTGCGCTTGCGCAGGCGGCGTTCCTGCGTCTGCCCGCCGCGCGTCGCAAGGCACTCCTCAGCGAACAGCGCGCGCGCAACGCAAAGGCTGCGAGCGATGCATCGCGGGCAAGCGACGAGGAGCGGGCGCTCGGTGCCCTGCAAGCGCAGATCGCCTCGCTCGAAACGTTCTTGAAGGGCGACCCCGATCCCAACGGCGGCGGCACCCGCTTCTGGATCGAGGGGGCCGAGCCCGAGCAATTGGGCGAGGTGATCAGCAAGACTGCGGCGGCCGGGGGTGAGAGTGCAAAGCAGCTGCGCGAGGCGATCCGCCAGCGTGACGAACTGCTGGGCAAGGTGCTGGCGCTGCCCGACAGCGAACTGCAGGCGCTCGAGGATCGCCGCCGGCTGATGCAGCAAAGCGGGCAGGAAATCGCGGCCGCCGAGGATTCGCTGCGCGATGCCACCAACGCGCGCGAGCAGGCCCAGTTCGCCGCGCGCACCGCCTCGACCGCCAGCGCCCGGCTGACCGCCGCGGAGCGCGCGCGCCTGCTCGCGGTCCAGCAGAAGCAGGCAGAGTATCGCAGCGCGCTTGCCAAGGCTTCGGACGAGCCCAGCCAGATTCTCGACGCCGCGCTCAAGTGGCGCGCCCGGGTCAGCGAGGTTTCCCGCGCCGACCTCGGCGACGACCAGCGTGAGCAACGCGCGGACGCGCTCTATCGCGAGATCGTCGCGCAGCTCAAGACGGTACGCCAGGCGCTTTCCGACGAGCTCTCGCAGCGCACCTCGAGCGGTTTCGCCGATGCCATGCCCGGCCCGCTCGACCCTGCGATCACCGACAGTCTGCCCGGTGCCCGCCAGCTCCAGGCACTGCGCGATCAGCTGGTCGAGCAGGCCGGAGTGCTGGCAAGCACCCGCGCCGAGCAGATGTGGAAGCGGCGCAAGGCGCACAAGGACGCGATGGTCACGCTCAACGACGCGCGTCTCGCGCTGATCGGCGAGCTGTCTCCGGGACTGCGTCGGCAGGTGCTGGGCTTCGGCGGTGAAGGTACCGCGCAGGTGCTGCGCGAATTCAAACAGATCGCGCTGGTCGTGCGTTACAACATCCAGTCCTATGACCGCCAGCTGCGCGAGGTCGCCCGCTCGCTGCTCAGTCCCTCGCCAGCCTTCATCGTCGCACTGGTCGAGCTTGCGCTGGCGATCTTGCTGTTCCGGCTCTGGCGTCAGGGGGGCGGCGCGTTTCTCGCGCGGACCGAGGCGCTGGCCCGCGCGCGGCGACCGCAGACCTTGTGGAGCGGACTCGAGGCGCGCGCGCTGCATCACTTGCGACACATCAAGCAGCCGCTCGACTGGTTCGTCTTTATCGGCGTGTTGCGCTGGGTTCTGCCCGATGAGCTCAACCTGCCCGGGGTCGGGCTGGCCTGGATGCTGCTCACCTGGCTGTTCGGCGCTGCCGCGCTGCTGCGCCTGATTGATTCCATCGCGGGCGGAGGACGCAAGAGCGATCCGCGTGCCGCGCTGCGCTGGCGTTCGCTGCGGCTCGTCGGTGGCACCTTCGTCGTTATCGCGCTGATCCTGCGCCTCACTGCGGTCAGCGTGGGGCGCGGGGGTATCTATAGCTGGGTGCTGAGCGGATGCTGGCTGGTGGTTCCGCCGGTGCTGATCGTCCTGTCGCACTGGTGGCGCGAGCGGATCGTCGCGCTGACGCGGGAAGGCGCGGGCAAGAGCACGCTGCTTAACTGGGTGGCGCGCGATCCGGGAGGCTTCTTCGGCACGGTCGGACGCCTGCTGGCAGGCGCGGTACTGCTCGGGCGCGGCCTCGTGGCGGTGATCATGCGCCAGGTGCGCAATATCTCGCTGATCCGCGACATCTACGGCCAGCGCTCGCGTCGGCAGGCCGCGCACCAGGCTGCCGAGGACCTTGCCAGCGGTCTCTATCGTCCGCTCGACGAGGCCATCATGGAGATCCTTGCCCCGCATCGCCTGCCATCGAGCGCCGACGGGGTGCTGAGCTGGCCCGGCGACCTGCACTTGCGCGTGCCCGAGCCGGGAACCGTGACCGCGTTGCTCGGCAATCGCGGCCATGGCAAGAGCGCCTTGCTCAACGCGCTGGAGCGGCGCCTGCCAGAAGGCACGCGCGCCATCCGCATCGGAGCGGACGAGGCTGGCCTTGCCCGCATCCTGGGTGCGCTAGGCGAGGCGCTGGGACTGGAGCGGGGCGAGCGGCACGAGGCCGGGGCGGTGCTTGCCGCCATGGCCGAGGCCGATGTTCCGCTGTTCATCGCGATCGACGATCTGCAACGCCTCGTCGTCCCGGCGATTGGCGGGCTCGAGGACTTCGATGCGACCATCGACTTCATCCGCCGGGCTCCGCCGCAGGTGAGCTGGGTTCTGGCACTGGGCCGCCCGGCATGGGACTTTCTCCTGCGTGCACGCCACGATCGGCTCATCTTCGATGCCGTGCTGCGCCTCCCGCGCTGGACGGCTGCGGGACTGCGCGCACTGGTCGAGGCGCGCAACCGCGAGGCCGGGATTGAGCCAGACTTCAGCGAGATCCACGAAGACAGCGCCTTCCTGTTCGATGCCGAAGTACCTGCCGACGAGCGGCGCAAGCGCGGCTATTACGCCCGGTTGCGTGAATATTCGGGCGGCAATCCTGCGGTCGCGCTGGAATTCTGGCGCCGTTCGCTGCTGGTCGAGAATGCGACCGGCCGCCATGTCGTGCGCAGCTTTGCGACACCCGACGTGGCCAAGCTGTCCGAAATGCCCGATGCCACGCTCTTTGTGCTGCGCACCATCATCCTGATGGACAAGAGCGATGCACGCGCCATTGCGCGCAGTACCGATCTCTCGCCGGTGGTGATCGCCGACGTGCTGCGCGGGTTGGTGGGCATGGGCATCGTCATCCCCTTCGAAAGCGGTTACCGGGTGACCTTGCGCTGGTGGCGCGAGGTGATCGATCTGCTGGTGCGCCGCAATCTCGTCATGCCGGAGAGCGATGCATGATCACGTCCTTGCGCCAGGCCCGCGTGCTGCGTTTCACTGGTCTGCTTGCCTCGCTGGTCCTCGCCGCGAGCGCGGGGCCGGCCTTCGCGCAACTGCCCGAGAAGCTCGACCCCGGGGTCGTGGCCAAGCTCGGCGATATCGTGCGCTGGAGCGGGGTGGTCACCTCGCTTTTCGTCATGGCCGGGGCCTGGATGCTGCTGCGCATTCTCAACCGCACGGTCATGGCGTTCAGCTCGGATTTCTCGACCCGTCGCCTGACGCTTCAGAAGCTCAACACGATCCTGCAATTCGTGATCTACGTGATCACGACGATCGTCGTCGTGCTGCTCTCGTTCCGCATCGACGAGACGGTTCTGGCGCTGATCGGCGGTACCGCCGCGGTCGCGGTGGGCTTTGCGATGAAGGACCTCGTCGCCTCCTTCATCGCCGGGATCATCGTGATGATCGACAGGCCTTTTCAGGTCGGCGACCGCGTGTCGTTCGGCGGCGAATACGGCGACATCACCGCGATCGGCCTGCGCTCGGTGCGCATGCAGACGCTCGACGACAACACCATCACGATCCCCAACAGCAAGTTCCTCACCGAGATGTCCTCCTCGGGCAATTACGGTGCGCTCGACATGCAGGTGGCGATGGATTTCATCGTGAGTGCGGGAGACGATTTCGACGCGGCGCGCGAGATCATCACCGAGGCCGCGCTATCCAGCCGCTACGTCTATCTCTCCAAGCCGATCGTGGTGCTCGTGACGCAGTGGCATACCGACTACCTCGTCGGCGTGCGGCTGCGGCTCAAGGCCTATGTCCTCGACACAAGGCACGAGAAGGCCTTCGAGACCGACGTCAACCTGCGCGTACTGCGCAGCTTTCGCGAGCATGGCATCGGTGGCCCGAGCGTGCCGCTGGCCGGGGCTGGCGGGCCCGGGGCCAGCCCCTTCGCAGGGCTTGCCGAGGCTGACCGGACCAAAGCCGCAGACTGATCCACGCGCTCGGTTGCTCCCGGCAGCAACCCTAGGGAAAAGCCCTATGGTCGTGGGTGTCGTCCGACGGCACCTTGGTGCGCGTATCGAGGCGGCGTGGCGTCGCCCGTCGTGGAGGGTCGGCCATGGTGGAAGAAACATTCAAGATTGCTGCCGAATTTGCCGCGCTGGTGGTCGAGAGCCTGGTGGTGCTGATCGTCCTGCTGGGCGGGCTCATGGCCTTCGCGCACCTGATGATGGCATTGTTCGGGCAGAGGGGCGCGCTGGCCGAAAACATCCGCAAGATCTGGCTGCGCTTTGCCGCATGGATCCTGATCTCGCTCGAATTCGCTCTGGGTGCCGACATCATCCGCACCGCCATCGCCCCCACCTGGGATGATATCGGCAAGCTTGCCGCGATTGCGGCCATCCGTACCTTTCTGGGTTTCTTCCTCGATCGCGACATGAAGAGTATCGAGGAGATCGAGATTGCGCCGCGCGGCGAGGACGCGGGCTGACCCGCCGCTCGGGTTTCATCCGGCAGGGCTGGCCGGCTCTCCCTCGGCGTCGAGAACCGGCGCGGCGCGCAAGTCGTCGAGCGCTTCGGTGCTGACCTTGGCCCAGTGCCTGAAGGCGCGTTCGAAGTCGGACCGGTTGGTCACCATGTCGCGGCGGTAGATCGGGCCGTCGCCGATGGTGCGACGGTCGATCGCGCGACCGAGCAGGGCCCCACTCGTCGAATCGCGCACTTCGACGATGAGCTTGGCCTCGCCTGCCTCGCGCGAGAAAGTGACCGATCGGCCGGCGGTCATCGTGTCCGGGGCATTGACCTGCAAGTCGATGATGGCGGTTTTGAGGGCGAGGACTTTGGGGCCGGGGCTGGTTGCCAGGGTGTAGCCATGTTCGCGGAAGGTCTCTGCGAACACCTGCGCGATACCAGCGCGAGCGGCCTCGAGGATTTGCGCGGCTTCCTCGTCGTCGATGCGCCGGTCAAAGCTCGCCGAGCTGTTGTAGTTGCGCTGCCAGTTGCGCTGGAATGCGACCTGCGGCTCTTCGAGCAGGACTGCATCGTAAGCGGTGAAGTCGACCCCGGGCGCGACATAGGCAAGGTCGAAGCGCTTGGACTTGACCTTGTAGAGGCCCTCGTAGGTGTCGGGTGCGCGTGCCAGTGCAGGCTGGAGGCTGCATGCAAGCAGTGCAACGGTGCAGAGCGCAGGCACGGCGGGTGCGGGGACCCGGATGGACTTGGACACGCGCATCATAGGACGGCTACCTCGGTCTTTGTGAAAGCAGTGGCAGCCTCCGCATTTCCAACAGTCCAGACCATCGGGGATTGCCGGTAATCGGCCTCGCGGGAATGCCGATGCGCGCCTCTTCGCGCAGCCCAACGCTGGCTCGACCGCTGAGTCGTGCAGTTGAAAGCCGCGCAATATTCAAGGGCTGCAATTGCAAATCATGCAAGCAAGATTGTTGCTTACGAATTTGCATATATTCTGGAAAGGCCTAGATCGCGCCTCCGGTTCGGGGCGGCAAAACGTTCGTCCCGGGCGATAAAACGAAAAAATACCGTCAGTCTGTAGGAGCTACCAATGGCATTCATCCAGCGCACCGTCGGTGCTGCCGCGGCACTGGGCACCAGCGCCCTGGTCTTTGCCCTGACCCTCGTCTGAGAGCCAGGCACATAACGGCGGGAACCGGGAATTCCGGCAACACCGCATTCGACAGGGCGGCCCGATCGGGTCGCCCTGTTGTCGTTTCGGGCACGAAAAAGGCGGCCCCGGATTGACCCGGTGACCGCCTTTTCAGGGGACCGACTGGCCCCGTGCGACCGCGAAGGGCTGGCTACTTCGCCTTGGTGTAGGGAACGAACTCACGCAGGCCGACAAAGCCGCTCCACATGTTGGGGGTCATGCGGTTGCGCAGCTGGATCGTGTCGACGCTGCACAATTGCGACCCGAACAGGCGGGTGACGAGGATGTCGTCATCGTCGAGCAGGTCGGCGTTGGTCGGGCGGTTGACGTAGAGTGTGCTGCCGACGCGGTAGACGATCGCTGTCTTCTTGATCACGGTCGTGTCGTTGAGGCGCGAATAGGAGATGCAGTTGACGGGCTTGCCGGCAGTCCGGCCCTCGAGCATCTTGGCAAGCTCTTCCTCGCCGGTCAGCTTGGGCTTGGCCGAGGCTGCAGGGGCAATCGCGAGCCCGGCTGCGACGAACCCGCCTGCCAGCGACTTGCCGAGATTTCTGGCGAATGATGTCATGGCTTCTCACTCCCTTGCCGGACTTCCTGACGCGTGGATTATCGCCAGGCGGTGCTGAATGGAGGCTGACCGGAGCGCAAGGCAGAGGGTGACGCTAGCGTGCAGCAGGCCTCAGGCGGTGCCGCCCACGGTGAGGCCGTCGATCACCAGCGTGGGCTGGCCGACGCCCGCAGGTACGCTCTGTCCGCCCTTGCCGCATACGCCGACGCCGCGGTCGAGCTCGAGGTCGTTGCCGATTCCGGTGACGCGGGTGAGCACCGAGGGACCGTCGCCGATCAGCGTCGCGCCCTTGATCGGCGCGCCCAGCTTGCCGTTCTCGACCTTGTAGGCCTCGGTGCACGAGAACACGAACTTGCCCGAGACGATATCGACCTGGCCGCCGCCGAAGCTCTTGGCATAGATGCCCTTCTTGACGCGGCTGAGCAGTTCGGCGGGATCGTCGTTGCCCGCTTTCATGAAGGTGTTGGTCATGCGCGGCATGGGCGAATGGGCGTAGTTCTCGCGCCGCCCGTTGCCGGTGGGTTCGACCCCCATGAGCCGGGCGTTGAGGCGGTCGTGCATGTAACCCTTGAGAATGCCGTCCTCGATCAGCACGGTCTCGCGCGTGGGCGTGCCCTCGTCGTCGATCGAGAGCGAACCGCGCCGTCCGCCGATCGAACCGTCGTCGACGATGGTGACGCCGGGCACCGCGACGCGCTCGCCGATGCGGCCCGCGAAGGCGGAGGTGCCCTTGCGGTTGAAGTCGCCCTCGAGGCCGTGGCCGACAGCTTCGTGCAGGATCACCCCGGGCCAGCCCGGGGCCAGCACCACGGTCATCTCGCCCGCGGGCGCGTCGACGCTCTCAAGGTTGATCAGTGCCTGACCGAGCGCTTCGTCGATCGCGTGGTTCCAGTTTTCGGGCTTGAACAGGTCGTTATAGAGCCAGCGCCCGCCCATGCCGAACGAGCCGGTCTCGCGCCTTCCGTTGCTTTCCGCGACGATCGAGACCGAGAGGCGCACCAGCGGGCGCACGTCGGTGGCGAGAAAGCCGTCGGGGCGCACGATCTCGACCACCGACCATGAGCCCGAGAGGCTGGCGCTGACCTGCGCGACGCGCGGATCGCGGGCGCGCGCGGCAGCGTCGATGGTCTCGAGCAGCTTCACCTTCTCGCCAAAGCCGATGAGGTCGAGCGGCGAGGCATCGGTGTAGAGGTGGCGGTTGCTCTTGGGCGGAGGCGGGGCCATCGAGCCGGTCGTCGGGTCGAGCAGCTGCAGGGTCTCGCCGGCGCGGCGGATAGCCTTGGCCGAAATCTCGTTGGCATGCGCGAAGCCGGTCATCTCGCCCGAGACGCCGCGCAGGCCGAAACCTGCATCGCGCGAATAGTCCGCGGTCTTGAGCCGTCCGTCGTCGAACCCGAAAGCCTCGCTCGCCATGAACTGCATGTAGAGTTCGCCGTCGTCGCACGACTTGAGCGTCTGCGCGGCGAGCGCCTGTGCTTCCTCCGGCGAGAACTGGCGGTAGAGGAGCGAGCGGGGGTCGGGATGCGAAGCCATTGCGCCGATATAGGCGCGGGCGGAGCGATGCGAAAGGAAAGAAGTCGAAAGCGGATGCGCAGGCGCGCCCCCGGCTTGCCGCTCAGTAGTACTTGAAGGCGGTCACGACCTCATGGCGGGTGTCGCACTTGAAGGTCTTCTTGACGGTCTTGAGCGTGCCGTCCTTCTGGCGCATCACGACATCGACGCGGGCACGCACCGAGGCGCGACCGTCGCTCTTCTCGTCGGTATCCTCGACCTGCGCCATCGCGACGTCGGTCGCGCCCATCTTGGCGCCGCGCGCCTTGGCTTCGGCCATGCAGAGCGAGACCGCGCGGTCGCGGGCATCGGCTCCGGGGTCCTGACCCCATGCGTGACTTGCGACAGCGAGGCACAGCAGCGCTGCATTGGCGCCTGCAAAGGTCTTCAGCGAGACATTCGTCTTGTGCGAGACTGCGTCCATGGCCGTGGCTCCTCTCGTGCCGGTCGATGGACGAGAGTGGCGCCGGGCGGGACGCGGGGCCATCGGGACTCACCCGCAGCCAGCTGCGGGATTACCCCTCGGGAGTGCAATATTGCTGAAGATGGAGCACGGGCCGCGCCGAGGCGGCCTGCGCTTCAGGCGGCCTGCTGGTCGGCCGGGCCGCCCTTGAGGACGAAGCGGCGGTCGCAATAGCCGCATTCGACGTAGCCCTTCTCGTCGATTTCCAGCCAGACGCGCGGATGGCCGAGCGCTGCTCCGCCACGGATGTCGGTGGCCCCGTCGCAGCAGACGCGGTGGGAATCGGTGAATACGGTTTCGGGCGGGTTCGTCATGAGCCGTGCCTTTATCAGCGCGTGCGGGCAATTTCCAGCGCGAGTTGCACCATTGCGCGCAGCCTTTCTCGCAATTGCGGCAAGAGCTGCGAACCGAGGCCTTGCGCCGCCGCGCGGGGTTTATGCATCGCGGGGTTTACTGCGCCGCGATCCTGCCCCACATGCGCTTGCATGACCGATACACCCGCCATCGCCATCCGTGATCTCGTCAAGCGCTATGCCCCGGCCGGGGACGCCGAGGGCAAGCTTGCCCTCAAGGGCGTCACCTTCGATGTGCCGCAGGGCGGCATCTTCGGCCTGCTTGGGCCTAACGGTGCAGGCAAGTCGACGCTGATCAACATCATGGCGGGCCTCGTGCGCAAGTCGTCGGGCTCGGTCGACATCTGGGGCTTCGACATCGATCGCAACCAGCGCAACGCCAAGCGCTCGATCGGCATCGTTCCGCAGGAGATCGTCTTCGATCCCTTCTTCACGCCCTTCGAGGTGCTGGAGAACCAGGCCGGTCTCTACGGCATCGCCAAGCACCTGCGCCGCTCGGAGGAACTGCTGCGCGCGGTGCACCTCGCCGACAAGCGCAACGCCTATGCACGCACGCTCTCGGGCGGCATGAAGCGGCGCCTACTGATCGCCAAGGCGCTGGTCCACCAGCCTCCGGTGCTGGTGCTCGACGAGCCGACCGCGGGCGTCGACGTCGAACTGCGCCGCCAGCTGTGGGAACTCGTCACCGAGATGAACCGCGAGGGCGTCACCATCGTGCTGACCACGCATTACCTCGAGGAAGCCGAGGAGCTGTGCGACCGCATCGCGATCATCAACCACGGTGAGCTGATCGCCAACAAGCCGACCCGCGAACTGGTCGGCATGGCGCGCGAGAAAATCCTGCTGCTCACGCTCGACAAGGACGTCGCGACGCTTCCCGAGCATCCCGGTTTCATCAAGTGCCGCAAACTGGGCGAGGCCGGGCTCGAGATCACTTACGACAAGGACAAGGCCAATGCCGGCGAAATCCTTTCGGCGCTTTCGGCACAGGGTCTGGGCGTGATCGACGTGACCACCCGCGAGGCGGATCTCGAGGACGTCTTCGTCAGTCTTACGGCGAAGGATGCGATGCCGGCCTGATCACGGCCGTTCTGCGCCGCGACGCAGAGGGGCTGGCCTGGCACGGGCCAGTGCGGGCATGTTCAGCGCGTGCGCCACAGCTTGTGCGCGTGGCGTCGGATCGGGCGCCGGCAGTGCTTGCATTTACCCACGAAGTGAGTGCCGTCCCAGTTCACCCGGTGATTGACCGGGGCATGGCGGTCGAGAAAGCACAGGCGCCACCAGACGAGCTGGTCGGCGGTGTCGCGCGGCGCTTGCCAGCGGCGATTTGCGCCGAACACGATTTTCTTTCCGCACGATTTGCAGGACGATGTGATCGATCCGTTCTTGCGTTCGATGACGGTCTGGGGCTGGTGGTGATTGAGCAGGCATGAAATACGGAAGGCACTCGAGCCTTCCTTTTCATACTGATGATGAATCTGTTCTGATCGAATCACTTGTGCCCTCCTTTCCGTGTTCAACATGATTCGGGAGGTACGCAGCCTGAAGCGACTCGGCAAATTTCAATTAGTTTATTAACTAATCTGTCTAAATTGGGGATTCTGCGAATTCTTGGACGAGGGTTCGACCCGTCTTGCGATTTGTACAGTGGCTGCATCGACCCGCATCACCGCCTCGCGGCGCAAAAATGTCGCGCATGATTGCAAGCGGTTGCCTGCCCTGCGCGAGAGCGGCAAGGAGGGGCCATGGAATCGCATAATGCCGGGCCCGTGGCCCATGACGTCATTATCGTCGGATCGGGTGCCGCGGGTCTCACCGCCGCCCTTGCCCTCGCCGAGAAGCTCAACGTGCTGGTGCTCGCCAAGGGCAGTCTCGAGGGCGGGTCGACCGCGTGGGCGCAGGGCGGCATCGCCGCGGTGCTCGACCAGGGCGACACCTTTGAGGAGCACATCCGCGACACGATGATCGCCGGGGCAGGGCTGAACCGGGCCGAGACGGTCGAGTTCGTGGTCGAGCGCGCGCCGCACGCGATCGCGCGGCTGGTCGAACTGGGCGTGCCTTTCAACACCGAGGGTGCCGACGGCGAGGGGCCTTTGCACCTCACTCGCGAGGGCGGGCATTCGCACCGCCGCATCGTTCACGTCAACGACGCCACCGGCTGGGCAGTGCAGCAGGCGCTGCTGCGCGCGGCGCATGCCAATCCGCGCATCACCTTGCTGCCGGGGCAGTCGTGCATCGACCTCATCACCGGACGGCACGAGGCGCGCTATTCGGGCTCGGGCCGGGTCTGGGGCGTCTATGCGCTCGACGAGGCGACCGGAACGGTTCAGGCCCATACCGCGCGCGCGACGATCCTCGCCACCGGCGGTGCGGGGCGCGTCTACCAGTTCTCGACCGCGCCGCGCGGCGCGACCGGCGATGGCATCGCCATGGCCTGGCGTGCGGGTGCGCGCGTCTCGAACATGGAGATGATGCAGTTCCACCCGACCTGCCTCTACAACCTCGAGGTCAAGAACTTCCTCATCACCGAGGCGGTGCGCGGCGAGGGCGGGCAGCTGAAGCACCCGGTCACCGGCCACCGCTTCATGCCCGACTACGACGAGCGCGCCGAGCTCGCGCCGCGCGACGTCGTGGCGCGCGCGATCGACGACCAGATCAAGCGCTTCGGCCTCGACTATGTCCACCTCGACATCAGCCACCAGCCGCCCGGATTCGTGCGCGAGCACTTCCCCAACATTCACGAGAAGCTGCTCTCGCTCGGCATCGACATGACGAAGGAGCCGATCCCGGTCGTGCCCGCGCAGCACTACACCTGCGGCGGCGTACTGATCGATCTCGACGGCAAGACCGACATGCCCGGGCTCTATGCCGCGGGCGAGTGCACCGAGAGCGGCCTGCACGGCGCGAACCGCCTTGCATCCAATTCGCTGCTCGAATGCTTCGTCTTCGGCGATGCGGCAGCGGCGCATATTCTCGATCACTGGGACGCCTTCGATGCCCCGCCGCCGATCCGCCCCTGGGACGCGAGCCGGGTGACCGATTCGGACGAGGAAGTCGTCATCAAGCAGAACTGGACCGAGATCCGCCGGTTCATGTGGAACTACGTCGGCATCGTGCGCACGACCAAGCGGCTCGAGCGCGCCATGCACCGCATCCAGCTGCTCAATACCGAGATCGAGGAATACTACCGCCACTTCCGCGTCTCGACCGACCTGATCGAACTGCGCAACCTGTTGCAGTCGGCCGAGCTGATCGTATCCTCGGCCTTGCGCCGTCACGAGAGCCGGGGTCTGCACTTTACGCTCGACTATCCCGAGACCGCCGAGGTGCCGCTCGACACGATTCTGGTACCCTGAACGATAGCGCCCGCAGGCGAAAGGTCGTCTGCGGGCGCTGAGCGACCGGGCGCGCCGCCGGACAGGGGCGGAGCGTCGGCGGCTAGGTGCTACATTCCGATGTTGAGCACTCGGCCTAGGAAGATCAGCGCCATTGCGCCCAGGATCGAGGCGAGGCAGCCCGCGCGGCTGAAATCGCGGCTCCCGCGCGAGGTGATCAGGCCTGCCGCCAGCGAGCCGCCGATTCCGAGCAGGATCGTCGCGATCCACGACATCGAGACGTCACCGGGATAGAAGAAGCGGGCCAGTGCGCCGATGAGCAGGCCGCTGATGATGGCGCCGATGATGTTGAACATGGACTGGTGGATCCCTCTTGGTTGGCTGGGCATGACCGGGCGGGCCGGACGATGGCTATAAAGCGCCTGCGCGCAGCGGGTTGCACCGTGTTGTGGCGGCGCGCGACTGCCAGTGCAGCCATGCATCTGCGAAAGCGCGAAACGGCTCGATGGACGCCGAGCGACGGGCAGCTGCAGGAGCAGGGCATGATGCGGGGGACGGTGGCATCACGGCGCTTGCATTGTCTGCTGCCACTGTTCGACCATTCGCAAGATATGGTGGCTTGCAACCGTGGACAGGGCCAGTGATTGCGGTTTCACCGTCTTGACGCGAGGTGGCGAGCGACTCCTTTCGCCGCACGCACGATTCGCTTCATCGGCAAATTATGTGGAAAAAAATAAGGCTGGTGCGGTCATTTAAACTCTTGCGTCCGACACCGCCCGAGGACTTTCCACGCGTCGCGGCATGCAGGTCGATGCCGCTTGCTCTTTCGGGCGCAATCGCGGCTCGCTGAGCTGCCCTTGCTTCGCTGCCCAGAACGGGCACTATGGGTTGTGGCGCAGGGACGCTCGCACCTCTATACCTAGATTGTCGACTTGTAATCATGGCGAAGCCCGGCTGGGGTAGCAGGGCGCAGAGGTACGACACCCGATAGTGTGCCAGCGGTCAGGAAGGAGGACATTATGTTCTCCTTTTGTGCTGTGTGTGGTAAGGCGATCGGGCAAGCATCGTCGAATCGTGCACCGGGCCGATCGCGCGTCCGGCCCGGGTTTCCGGGCACCGGACGGTAAGGACTTTGATGGCTTTGGCCGTGCTCGCGCACGGTCGTTGTGAACCGGGGGGCGAACACGTGGATTTCAGGAACACGAGCGACGGGCAGGCAGGCAGTTCGGATCTTGAGGTCTCCACGGAGGATCTCGCTGCGGACACGCGCTTCGAAAGTGGCGCGGGCAATGCACCGGCCAAGGCCGAATTCGATTATTCCGGGGGCGCCGGCAAGGCCAAGGCTCCCGCACTGGACAAGGAGACGGGCGCGAGCCCGGCAAGCGTGATGAACAAGGAAGATGTGGCGATCGCCGAAGCATTGAGCAGTGGTGTGCCCGAGGCGGCTGCAGCTGCGGCCGCGGCTCCCAAGATGGACTCCAAGTCGATCAACCCGCGCCGCTTCAAGATCGTCACTGACGACAGCCGCGATGCGCTGCTGACTGCGTTCGGCAAGGAGACGCTCGAGGATCGCTACCTGCTGCCTGGCGAGAAGTACCAGGACCTGTTCGCACGCGTCGCCGACGCCTACGCGGATGACCAGGAGCACGCGCAGCGTCTCTACGACTACATCTCGAAGCTCTGGTTCATGCCTGCGACCCCCGTTCTCTCGAACGGCGGTACCGGTCGCGGCCTGCCGATCTCGTGCTACCTCAACTCGGTGGAAGACAGCCTCGAGGGCATCGTCAATACCTGGAACGAGAACGTCTGGCTCGCCTCGCGCGGCGGCGGCATCGGCACCTACTGGGGCAGCGTGCGCGGGATCGGCGAGCCGGTCGGCCTCAACGGCAAGACCAGCGGCATCATCCCCTTCGTGCGCGTGATGGACTCGCTGACCCTCGCGATCTCGCAGGGCTCGCTGCGCCGTGGCTCGGCTGCGTGCTACATCGACGTCTCGCACCCCGAGATCGAGGAATTCCTCGAGATCCGCACCACCACCGGTGACTTCAACCGCAAGGCGCTCAACCTGCACCACGGCGTGCTGCTGAGCGACGAGTTCATGGAAGCGGTGCGCGACGGCGCCAAGTTCGAGCTCAAGAGCCCCAAGGACGGCGCGGTCCGCTCGACCGTCGATGCGCGCTCGCTGTTCCAGAAGCTGGTCGAGGTGCGCCTGCGCACCGGCGAGCCCTACCTCGTCTTCTCCGACACCGTGAACCGCATGATGCCCAAGCATCACCGCGATCTCGGCCTCAAGGTCTCGACCTCGAACCTGTGCTCGGAAATCACGCTGCCCACGGGCCGCGATCACCTGGGCAACGACCGCACTGCGGTGTGCTGCCTCTCCTCGCTCAACCTCGAGACCTGGGAAGAGTGGAAGGGCGAGAAGCGCTTCGTCGAGGACGTGCTGCGCTTCCTCGACAACGTCCTGCAGGACTTCATCGACCGTGCCCCCGACGAGATGGCCCGCGCCAAGTACTCGGCTGCGCGCGAGCGTTCGGTGGGCATGGGCGTCATGGGCTTCCACTCCTACCTGCAGAAGAAGAACATCGCCTTCGAGAGCGCGATGGCCAAGGCCTTCAACCTCCAGATGTTCCAGTACATCAACCAGAAGGCCAACGAGGCCTCGATGATGCTGGCGCACGAGCGGGGCCCGTGCCCCGATGCTGCCGACCAGGGCGTGATGGAGCGTTTCAGCTGCAAGATGGCGATCGCGCCGACCGCGTCGATCTCGATCATCTGCGGCGGCACCTCGGCCTGCATCGAGCCGATCCCGGCGAACATCTACACCCACAAGACGCTCTCGGGCTCCTTCGTGGTCGAGAACCCGTATCTCAAGAAGCTGCTTGCCGAGAAGTCGAAGGACTCCACCAACGTGTGGAACTCGATCCTCGAGCACGGCGGTTCGGTCCAGCACCTCGACTTCCTCAGCCCCGAGGAAAAGGCAGTCTTCAAGACCAGCTTCGAGATCGACCAGCGCTGGCTGCTCGAATTCGCGGGCGATCGTACCCCCTACATCGACCAGGCGCAGTCGCTGAACCTGTTCATCCCCGCCGACGTCGACAAGTGGGACCTGCTCATGCTGCACTTCCAGGCGTGGGAAAAGGGCATCAAGTCGCTCTACTATCTGCGCTCGAAGTCGGTGCAGCGTGCAGGCTTCGCCGGTTCGGGCGGCGTCGAGGCGGATAATACCGCCATCGCGCCCAAGTTCGAGATCGGCGAGACGACCGACTACGACGAGTGCCTCGCCTGCCAGTAAAGGCGGCATAGCAGGGCCAGAAGGCCTTGCATCACGAGATAATGAAAGGGGTAGGGCCGATCGGGACCCTGCCCCTTTTTCGTATCTCAACCGGCAGATGGCGAAGGCCGCCTGCGGGACATGATCTGCGCGATCTGCCCGGCACAGGTCTCGAGCCGCGCCACGTCGCGGGCCATGCGCCGCTGATCCCAGGCGGCGTGCCGCGAGAGCGAGATTGCCGCGACCGGTTCAGTCCCGATGATCACCGGGACCGCAATGCAGCGCAGGCCTTCGAACATTTCCGCATCGTCGAGCGCATGGCCACGCGTGCGTGTCTCCCGGAGCTGCGCCCGCAAGCGTGCGGGCTCCGTGATCGTGCTCGCGGTTATCGGTATGAAAGACCCGGCCTTGAGGAACGCCTCGCGCTCGGCTTCAGGCAGGCAGGCCAGCAGCATCTTGCCGATCCCGGTGCAATAGGCCTCCAGCTGAGTGCCGGTGCGGGTCTCGGCGAAGGCCTGGCTCGCACTTTGCTTCGCGAGGTAAGTGACCATCTCGCCTTCCAGCACACCCAGATGCACGGCAGCCTCGCCACCGACCTGCGCCAGTCTGCGCATCGGCGCACGCGCGGCGGCGGCGAGGCGTGCATGCAGGCTGGCGGCATTGCCCAGTCTCGCCAGGGCAGGCCCCGCTGCGTAGTGACCGCGTTCGAGGCGCATCAGGATGTCCTCGCGCACCATCGCCGCGACCAGGCGTCGCGCGCTCGAGGCAGGCAGGCCAAGCTCCTCGGCGATGCGTGCAGCCGGGGTCTCGCCGCCATCGCTCGCGAGCGCCAGCATTAGCGAGAGCGCCTTGTGCACCGCGCCAGCGCCGTTGGTCTCGTCTATCGTCACGGCCACGGTTCCGACCTTCTTGCTTCCTTGCGCTCACGATATGAGCGTAAGCTTTGTATGACAAGTTGTTCGTCACGATGGGGCGTCATAGGCAGGCTCAACGTTTTATCGGAGTGAGATGATGGCCAGGATCAAGGTGGCGATCATCGGTTCGGGCAACATCGGCACCGACCTGATGATCAAGATCATGCGCAATTCGCAGGTTCTCGAAATGGGGGCTTTCGTTGGTATCGACCCCGAGTCCGATGGCCTCAAGCGCGCGGAACGCATGGGGGTCGCGACCACGGCCGAGGGTATCGAGGGTCTGACCCGGCTGGCAGTCTGGCCCGAGATCGGCATCGTCTTCGACGCCACGAGCGCCGGTGCCCATGCGCGCCATTCGCAGGTCACGCGCGAGGCGGGCAAGGTCATGGTCGATCTTACCCCGGCAGCGACCGGGCCTTACGTCATCCCAGTCGTCAACGGCGATGCGCACCTCGATGCTCCCGACGTCAACATGGTCACCTGCGGCGGGCAGGCGACGATCCCGATCGTTGCCGCGGTCTCGTCGGTCTCGGAAGTGCATTATGCCGAGATCGTCGCCTCGATCGCGTCGAAGTCGGCGGGCCCCGGTACGCGCGCCAATATCGACGAGTTCACCGAAACCACCTCGCGCGGGATCGAGCAGGTCGGCGGCGCAGCCAGGGGCAAGGCGATCATCGTCCTCAACCCTGCCGAACCGCCGATGATGATGCGCGACACGGTGATGACCTTGTCGAGCGGCGCCAGCGAGGAGCAGATCGAGCAGGCGGTCATGGCGATGGTCGAGAAGGTCCATGCCTACGTGCCGGGCTATCGTCTCAAGCAAAAGGTCCAGTTCGAGCGCTTCGGATCGAACAACCCGGTGCGCATTCCGGGCCTCGGCGCATTCGAAGGCGTCAAGACCACGGTCTTCCTCGAGGTCGAGGGTGCGGCGCATTACCTGCCTGCCTATGCGGGCAATCTCGATATCATGACTTCGGCGGGGCTCGCCACCGCCGAGAAGATCGCGCGCCAGCGTCTGGCGCAGGAGGTGGCATGATGGCTTTCGATCCCACGCAGCAAAAGCTCTATATCCAGGACGTCACCTTGCGTGACGGCATGCACGCCATCCGTCACCAGTATGGCATCGAGCACGTGCGCAAGATCGCCCGCGCGCTCGACGAGGCGAAGGTCGATGCGATCGAGATCGCGCATGGTGACGGGCTCAACGGCTCCAGCTTCAACTATGGCTTCGGCGCGCATACCGACTGGGACTGGATCGAGGCGGTGGCCGATGTGATCGAACACGCACGGCTTACCACCTTGCTGTTGCCCGGCATCGGCACGATCGAGGACTTGAAGCGCGCCCATGGCCTCGGCGTGCGCTCGGTACGCATTGCCACGCATTGCACCGAGGCCGACATCTCGAAGCAGCACATCGCGGCCGCGCGCGATCTGGGCATGGACACGGTCGGCTTCCTGATGATGAGCCACATGGTCGAGCCCGAAGTGCTGGCCGGGCAGGCCAAGCTGATGGAGAGCTACGGCGCGACCTGCGTCTATGTCACCGACAGCGGCGGCGCGCTCGACATGGATGGCTACAAGGCGCGTCTGGAAGCCTATGACCGCGTGCTCAAGCCGGAGACCGAGCGCGGCATCCATGCGCACCACAATCTCTCACTGGGCGTCGCCAACTCGATCGTCGGGGTGCAGGGCGGCGCGGTGCGCATCGACGCCAGCCTTGCCGGGATGGGCGCGGGCGCGGGCAATGCCCCGCTCGAGGTGTTCATCGCCGCCGCTGACCGCAAGGGCTGGAATCACGGCACCGACCTGTACAAGCTGATGGACGCTGCCGAGGATCTCGTGCGCCCGCTGCAGGACCGGCCGGTGCGGGTCGATCGCGAGACGCTCAGCCTTGGCTATGCCGGGGTCTATTCCAGTTTCCTGCGCCATGCCGAGAAGGCGAGTGCGGACTATGGCGTCGACACCCGCGAAATCCTCGTCGAGCTGGGCAAGCGGCGCATGGTCGGCGGGCAGGAGGACATGATCGTCGACGTTGCGCTCGACATGCTGGGCAAGAACGGGTGATCGCGGGCTGGGCTGCGCGCGCTGCCCAGCCCGTACTTCGCTTGATCCTTGAGCGAAGTGGCTCGTCGCACGGGCGGCCCGGACCGGCCAGCCTTGCGCGGGCGTGCTGCTAAGTCGCTTGCATCGCGCGGTTCTTTGAGGAAACATGGCTTCCTGAGCAAGGAGGTCATGCCATCGCCAACCTCGTGGAGCCGCCGTTCGCCGGTCCTCGCGCCGTCACGCTGCCTGCCCGGCCCGAGCCGATCCGGGTCGACCCGGCGACGACAGCCGTCGTCACCATCGACATGCAGAACGCCTATGCCAGCGAGGGCGGCTACGTCGATCTTGCCGGTTTCGACATTTCCGGCGCTGCCGGGGTGATCGACCGGATCGCCAAGGTGCTCGACACCGCGCGCGGGGCGGGCATGCCGGTGATCTTCCTCCAGAACGGCTGGGACGAGGACTACCTCGAGGCCGGGACCGAGGCTTCCCCCAACTGGCACAAGTCGAACGCGCTCAAGACCATGCGCGCGCGGCCCGAACTGGCGGGCAAGCTGCTCGCGCGCGGGGGCTGGGATTACGAGCTGGTCGATGCGCTCGCCCCGCAGCCGGGCGACATCCGCGTGCACAAGACGCGCTACAGCGCCTTCTTCAACTCGCAGCTCGACAGCGTGCTGCGCTCGCGCGGGATCCGCACGATCGTCTTCGTCGGCATCGCCAGCAACGTCTGCGTCGAATCGACGCTGCGCGATGCCTTCCACCTCGAATATTTCTCGGTGATGCTCGAGGATGCGACCCATCACCTCGGGCCGGACTTCGTCCATCAGGCCACGATCTACAACGTCGAGAAATTCTTCGGCTGGGTCTCGAGCGTCGCGGAATTCTGCGGCAGCCTCGGCCAGCTTCCCCAGGGAGACACCTGATGCCTTTCGAAGCGATCAATCCGCCGCAGTTCCCGACCCCGATCGCGCCTTATTCGGCAGGGGCGAAGGCGGGCAACACCGTCTACGTCTCGGGCGTGCTTGCGCTGGGCGAGGGCGGGGCAGTGCTCCACGTCGGCGATGCCGCAGCGCAGACGCGCCACGTGCTCGAGGTGATCAAGACCACGCTCGAGGCCGGCGGTGCCAGCCTCGAGGACGTCGCGATGAACCATATCTTCCTCAAGGACATGGCCGACTATCCGGCCTTCAACGCGGTCTATGCCGAGTATTTTCCGGGCGCCAAGCCCGCGCGCTACTGCATCCGCGCCGACCTCGTGAAGCCCGACCTGCTCGTCGAAATCGCCTCCGTGGCACACATTGCCTGAGGCCGCGGGTCTCTACTACGAGGAGCATGGGGCGAGCGATGCTCCCGTGCTGTTGGTATCGAGCGGGCTGGGCGGTTCGGCGGGCTACTGGGCGCCGAACCTCGCCGCCTTTGCTGCGCATTTCCGCGTCATCGCCTACGACCATCGCGGCACTGGGCGCAGCGAACGGGCACTGCCCGGCGACCTGAGTCTCGCCGATCTGGGCGCGGACATGCTCGCGCTGATGGATGCTCTGGGGATCGCGAAGGCCAGCTTCATGGGTCATGCCATCGGCGGCATGGCCGCGCTCGAACTTGCGCGGCGTGCGCCCGACAGGGTCGAGCGGCTGGTCGTCATCAATGGCTGGACCCGTCTCGATCCGCAGACCGCGCGCTGTTTCAAGGTGCGCCTGACACTGCTGCGCGAGGCGGGGGTGGAGCCTTTCCTCGAGGCGCAGCCCTTGTTCCTGTTCCCGCCCGACTGGCTGAGCGAGAACGATGGCAGGCTTCGCGCCGAGAGTGCCACGCACCTCGCGCACTGGCCGGGCGATGCGGTGATGGAAGCGCGCATCGGTGCGGCGCGCTGCTTCGATGCGAGCGACTGGATCGGCGAGATCGCCTGTCCGGTGCTCGCGGTGAGCGCTGCCGACGACCTGCTCGTGCCTTGGCGCAATTCGCTCGCTCTGGCCCAAGCCGTGCGCGAGGGCGCCCACCTGGCCTACACCTGGGGTGCCCATGCGGTGAACGCCAGCGCGCCAGACCCCTTCAACCGCGACGTCCCTGCCTGGTTGACCGGCAAGGCGCTGCCCAACCGAGAGCCCTGATCCCATGCAAGTCGGCGTCTTCGTACCCATCAACAACAATGGCTGGCTGATCAGCGAGAACGCCCCGCAGTACAAGCCGAGCTTCGATCTCAACAAGGAGATCGCGCTCAAGGCCGAGGAACACGGGCTCGACTTCCTGCTCTCGATGATCAAGCTGCGCGGCTTCGGCGGCAAGACCGAGTTCTGGGAATATGGCCTCGAGAGCTTCACCCTGATGGCGGGGCTCGCTGCGGTCACCAGCCGGATCAAGCTCTTCGCGACCTGTCCGACGCTGATCGTGCCGCCCGCCTTCGCCGCGCGCATGTGCAATACCATCGACAGCATCAGCCACGGGCGTTTCGGGCTCAACCTGATTACCGGCTGGCAGCCGCCCGAGTACACGCAGATGGGGCTGTGGCCGGGCGACGAGCACTTCCGCAACCGCTATCAGGTGCTCGGCGAATATGCGCAGGTCCTGCGCGAACTGTGGGATACCGGCACGAGCGACTTCAAGGGCGACTACTACCAGATGGACGACTGCCGCGTCTGGCCCCGGCCCGAGGCGGACATGAAGATCATCTGCGCGGGCTCGTCCGATGCAGGGCTCGCCTTCTCGGCGCAGTGGGCGGACTATGCCTTCTGCCTCGGCAAGGGGGTCAACACGCCCACGGCCTTTGCCTTCAACAACGAGAGGCTGGCGGGCGCGCTCGAGAAGACGGGGCGCGCGGTCTCGGTCTTCGTGCTGGTCATGGTCGTTGCCGCCGAAACCGACGAGGAAGCGATGGCCAAGTGGCAGTCCTACAACGACGGGGTCGACGTGGAGGCGATCTCCTGGCTGATGGACCAGGGTGCCAAGGACACGCACAACGCCGATACCAACGTACGCCAACTCGCCGCGCCCGAGGGAGCGGTCAACATCAACATGGGCACGCTGGTCGGCTCCTACGAGAGCGTCGCGCGCATGCTCGACGAGATGGCCGAGGTTCCCAATACCGGCGGCGTGCTGCTGACTTTCGACGACTTCGTCGAAGGGGTGGAGGCCTTCGGTACCCGCATCCAGCCCCTGATGAAAAGCCGGCAGAGCGTGTCAGCAGGCTGAGCGCTGCATTTGCGCGCGGCAACGAAAAAGCCCCCGCGTGCGGCAATGGCGCGCGAGAGGGCTTCTCGTTTGGTCCTCGCTTCCGCGCCTGGAGGGTGGCGCGGGTCAAAGATGCCGTATCGGATCGTGGTCAGTTCGCGCCTGCACCCATGGGGATGCGCGCGCCCTGCTTGAGATAGACGCGGTTGTCGTCGATCTTGTCGACCGCATCCATCGCGAGATAGTGGTGCGCGCCGTCCGAACTGTCGGTGCGGGTGAGCTTGATCTGGTCGTCCTTCACATCATCGACGGTGCCGATATGCTGGCCGTTGGCGTCGGTGACTTCCATGTGTTCGCGGATACGAAGCTTCTCAAACATAAGCTTTTCTCCTCTCTTTTGTTAAGCGTTGCTTGCTTGATGCCTATATAACGGGGCAGCCGCGCGAGCCGTTCCTGCACTGGTCTCGGCTCGGGCACGGCTCGTGGTACGGGCTGTTCACTAGCCCACACGAGCGTGTGGATGATGCGTCGGTTGTGTCGCCTTTTGCACGAATTGCGACAAATTGCGGCTTGAGCCCGGCGCGTGAACCGGCTTTCAGGAGAGCCTCTCTCAACTCTCGAGGATCATGTTCGAACATGCGTAAGTGGCACCGTTGGATTTCGGTATTCTTCGGCATTTTCATGCTCTGGATCGCAGTGACCGGCGTTCTCAGCCAGGTCGCCGTGCTCTGGCCGGCGGGCGCGCCCGACCCTGCGCTCGAGGCAGCCGCGACCCCGCCGGAAGGCTTCGTGTGCCCCGAGGGCTGGCGCTGCTCGCCACCGCGTGCGACGAGCGGCATCCGCTCGATGGTCGGCCTGTTCCACCACCTCCACTCGGGCGAGACCTTCGGCGCGCTCGGCACCACGATCTCGGTGCTCTCGGGTTTCGCGCTGATCTTCTTCTCGATCTCGGGGATCTGGCTCTACGTGCAGATGTGGAACAACCGCAAGAAGCGCAAGCTGACGCCGCGCTGGTTCTGGAAGTGACCCGGATCGGCTGAGCCAAAGAGAAAGGCCCGCGGTTTGCGCCGCGGGCCTTTCTCTTTAGTCATGTGTAAGATGTCGGGGCAGGTCAGCCTGCCGCGGGCATCCCGAAGGTCGCGTCACCCCGACCGCTGAGCAGGACCCCGGTCTCGCCCACGCCGTCGACTTGCGATATCGCGACGAAGTCGTGCCCGTCGCCGTCGTCGAACATGATCTCCTCGTTCTCGACGCAGGCCACGTGACCGATGCATTTGCCCTCGGCATCGATCACCGGCATGCCCTTGCGAATAGTCCCCACGACGGTCATCCAGTCGCGGGTGTTGGGATCGGTGGCTGCACTGGTCTGGTTCATGGCGAATCTCCCGAAGCCGGGTCCTTTTCGATCTGCCCCTTGGCCGCAAGCGAGGCATCTTCGTCCGCTTGCTTGCGAAGGCGGGAAAACGGGTTGCGCTCCCTGCAAAAGCACAACGCGGCGGGCCCAAAGGGGGTTCCCGAGAGCGCAGATAAGGGCTTGCGTGCCCGATATCGGGCGAGTCGCATGGTGCGATGCTGGCATACAAGGTCTAGCGTCCCTATATTCGGACAGGCGCTATATGTGCCTTCAAAGCTGTGTAAACTTTACCCTGCCCCCCTGCCCAAGCAGGGGCTGTTCTGGCTATCGTGCAGCTTCGTGGCGGGGGATTCCCTTGCCTCGCGAAATTGAGTTTCCACCCGGGGCCGCCGGGGTGCCCTTATCCGGGGCACCGGGGTCGCCGGGCCAGACCGCAAACTGTTCATCGGAGTGAGTCGCCAATGCCCCTTCTCGACGCGCGCAAGACCTACAAGCCCTTCGAGTACCCCTGGGCCTACGACTACTGGAAGCGCCAGCAGCAGCTGCACTGGCTGCCCGAGGAAGTGCCGCTGGGCGAGGACTGCCGCGACTGGGCGCAGAAACTCTCGGACCACGAGCGCAACCTGCTCACGCAGATCTTCCGCTTCTTCACGCAGGCCGACGTCGAGGTGCAGGACTGCTACCACGAGAAGTACGGCCGCGTGTTCAAGCCGACCGAGATCAAGATGATGCTCACCGCCTTCTCCAACATGGAGACGGTGCACATCGCGGCCTATTCGCATCTGCTCGACACCATCGGCATGCCCGAGAGCGAATACGGCATGTTCCTTGAGTATTCCGAACTCAAGGACAAGCACGACTACCTGCAGAAGTTCGGCGTCGACAACGACGAGGACATCGCGCGCACGCTCGCCATGTTTGGTGGCTTCACCGAGGGCGTCCAGCTCTTCGCCAGCTTCGCGATGCTGATGAACTTCCCGCGCTTCAACAAGATGAAGGGCATGGGCCAGATCGTCTCGTGGTCGGTGCGCGACGAATCGCTGCACTGCGAGGGCATCACCCAGCTGTTCCACGCCTTCACCAAGGAGCGCGGCTGCCTGACCAAGGCGGTCAAGGACGACATCGCCGATGTCTGCCAGACCACCGTGCGCCTTGAAGACAACTTCATCGACCTCGCCTTCGAGCAGGGGCCGGTCCCGGGCATGACCGCCAAGGACATCAAGAAGTACATCCGCTACATCGCCGACTGGCGCCTCGACCAGCTGGGCCTCAAGCCGATCTACATGATCGAGGATCACCCGCTGCCCTGGCTCCAGCCGCTGCTCAACGGCGTCGAGCACGCCAACTTTTTCGAGACCCGCGCGACCGAGTACTCGAAGGGTGCGACGCGCGGCGACTGGAACACGGTGTGGGCCAACTTCGACCAGCGCAAGAAGGTCAAGGCCAACGACGAGGCAGTCGACGACGGCAGCGAACCCGACATGTTCGGGGGCACGCAAGCCGCCGAATAAGCGGGGTACGGGCGCGGCGGAGAGACCCCGGTCGCTCCGTTTGACAACCGAACCGGACCAGGACGATGCCGCTCCCGGGCAACTGAGGAGCGGCATCGTGCGTTATGGTGGCAGAACCTTTCAGCATTACGGGAGACAGCGAGTGTTTCGCCCAGGTGTTTATCGCCAGGCGCTTCTGGCGCTTGGCTCGTGTTTTCTCATCGTGCAGGCCCCGGCCCATGCGCAGAGCGGCGTGATCGCCCAGACCGACGCCGAAGTCGCCAAGGCCATGGCCGACCCCGACGTGAAGATGGTGCGCAACGTCTCGCACCAGGAACTGCGCGAGGGCGTGGCGATCGTCGAAGGCAGCGGCCAAACGATCGGCACGGTCACCAAGGTCGCGGGCAATACCATCGTCGTGTCCGATGGAACCGAGACCTGGCGCGTGCCAATCGAGCAGATTTACGCCTATTCGGACGGCGAGACCGACCACTTCGCCAGCCGCCTCAGCCGCGCACAGCTTTCGGCAGAGCGCAAGGGCGGTTGAGCCTGCCGGCTTGCCGCCTCAGACCAACCAGGAATTCGGGTTGGGCATAGGCGCTTGCTTCTGCGCGGCCAGAAGGCTCATCACCGAGCGGATGATCACCAGCACGGCGACTGCGATAAGCAGGGGAATGCCGATCAGCACGATCGTCAGGATCACGCCAAGGATCGAGCCGGCAAGGCCGATCCAGAACGTGTTGATCAGATACTGGTAGTGGGAGGCCTCCCACTCGGCCTTGGGCTCGCCACGCCAGATGAAGGCGAGCACTACGCCGACGATGCCGGTGAAGCCGACCACGAACGATGCGAGGTAGAGCAGGCTGATAATCGTGGGCTGGTTGAGATCAAAACCCGACGAGGTTCCCGATGTTGCGGTCGTAGTCGCTCATGAATTCCCTCCTGTCCGGCGGCAAGACTTGTGAGCGATGCTGACCCCTTATTCGATTTTTCGCAACTGACTACGTAGATGTGCATGGCCTCTTCGTCGAACAACCATGCTGCCAACGCCAGGCGAGAGAGCCGATGTAGCCCGGCATAGTGCGGGAAGCACCGGCTCTCTCGCCTGATCGACGGACTCAGGCAAGGCCGAGGAATAGCCCTGCGAGCGCGGCGCTCATCAGGTTGGAGAGACTGCCCGCGCAAAGCGCGCGCACGCCCAGCTTGGCGATGACAGGGCGCTGGTTCGGCGCGAGGCTGCCGGTCACTGCCATCTGGATCGCGATCGAGGAAAAATTGGCGAAACCGCACAGCGCGAAGGTGACGACCGCCACCGTGCGCGCGCTCAAGCCTGCATCGCCGCCCAGCTCAATGAAGGCGACGAACTCGTTGAGCACGATCTTGGTGCCGAACAGGCTGCCCGCCTGCAGCGCCTCGCCCCAGTCAGGCGTGGCGAGCAGGTAGAAGATCGGTGCGAAGATGTAGCCGATCAGCGCCTGGAAGGTGACGCCCTCGAAACCGAACAGGCCCGCGAGCCAGCCCACGATGCCATTGGCCAGCGCGATAAGTGCAACGAAGGCGAGCACCATCGCACCGACCGCGACCGCCAGCTTGACGCCGGTCTGCGCGCCCTGCGAGGCGGCCATGATGATGTTGGCGGGCTGCTCTTCCTCGTGCTCGACCGCCTCGACCTCGTCGACGTGGACGCCGGGCTGGTGCGTGAGATCATCGCGGTTGAGCGCAGCGGCTGCCAGACCCGCAGGCGGGGTATGTCCTTCGTGCACGTTGCTCTCGTCGGCATGCGGACCGCGCGGGTCGGGCATGATCATCTTGGCCATGAAGATGCCGCCCGGCGCCGACATGAACGCGGCTGCGACGAGGTAGTCGATGCGGATGCCCATCGAGGCATAGGCGGCCAGGATCGTACCCGCGACGCCTGCGAGGCCCACGCTCATCACGCAGAACAGCTGCGAGGGATTGAGCGCGGCGAGATAGGGCCGGATCACCAGCGGGCTCTCGGACTGGCCCACGAAGATGTTCGAGGCCGCGCACAGGCTCTCGACCTTGCTGATGCCGGTCACCTTCTCGAGCGCGCCGCCGATCCAGCGGATCACCAGCGGCATGATCCCCAGGTAATAGAGAACCGAGATCAGCGAGGCGAAGAAGATGATCACCGGCAGCGCCGAGATGGCGAAGCTCTGGCCGCCGATCTCGGGGTTGGCAAGCGGCCCGAACAGGAAGTTGGTGCCTGCCGCCGCGTAGCCGAGCAGGCTTTCGACGCCCATCGCCGCGCCGCGCAGCAGGCGGTTGCCGAAGGGAACGTAGAGCACCAGCGCGGCAAAGCCTGCCTGGAGCGCGAAGGCAGCACCGACCACGCGCAGGCGGATCGCCTTGCGGTTGCTCGAGAGCAGGAATGCCAGTGCCATGATGAGAACGATGCCGAGAAGGCTGTAGGCGACATGCATGAAGCACGCGTCTCCGAATGAATGCTTGAAGAATCGCAGGAACCTAGAGCCCGACGCGCAAGACGGCTAGTGCTATTGTCCAAGCAACGCTAGAGCTTGGCTGATGGACCAGCCTTCGACGATGACCACCGACCCGGCCGTTACGCCCGCCGCCACTCCCGTTGCCGGAATTCCCCGCTCGCTCTTCGCCTTCTCACTGCTCTACGGCGGGCTCGTCGTGCTTGCCGGCGTGCTCGGCACCAAGCTCGCCTCGCTCGGCCACTGGCCGGTTCTGGGCGATCTCGCGGTCGAATCGGGCATTTTCGCCTTCCTGTTCCTCGTCGTGATCTCGAGTGCGGTCGCCGAACTGCACGGGCGCAAGGTGGCGAACCAGCTGGTGCGCTATGGTTTCGTGCCGCTGATCTTCTCGATGGTCGCCTTGACCATCGTCATCCGCGTGGTCCCGCCCGCAGCGTTCTGGAACGACCAGGAAGCCTTCGCCCGCCTGCTCGGGCAGGGCGCGCGCATGCAGTTCGCGGGGCTCGTTTCCTACGGCGTCTCGCAGACGCTCAACGTCTACCTGTTCTCCAGGCTGGCCGGCAGCGAGATCGGCAAGGAGAAGAACGGCGTCCTGCTGCTGCGCGCCTGGCTGGCGAGCATGCTCTCGCAGACCGTCGACACGGTGCTGTTCATCACCATCTCGTTCATCGGTCAGGACATGCCGATCGTGCAGATCATGGAGGGGCAGATCATCTCCAAGCTGGTGCTCTCGACGATCATGGTGCCGCCGCTGATCCTGCTGTTCGTGCGCCTCGGGCGCCGGCTCGACCGGCCCTGACACCGTCGCCGAGCCTGTTCCCCTTACGTATGCGGCAAGCCATTTTGCGTCGCTGGGCGATGGGCGACGGCAAGAATAATTGCGTTCCTTGCACCTGAAAGGGCACAAAAGACCTTCAAATCCGCGCACAGGCGGCTAAAGCGGGCGATATGCCGAATCCGCACGATCCCGCCATGCTTGCGAAAGCCGAAACCCTCGTCGACGCGCTGCCCTACATGCAGCGATATGCCGGCCGCACCTTCGTGGTGAAGTATGGCGGTCACGCGATGGGCGATCCCGAGCTCGCGCATGACTTCGCCGAGGACATCGTCCTGCTCAAGGCCGTGGGCATCAACCCGGTGGTAGTCCACGGCGGCGGTCCGCAGATCGGCGCCATGCTCAAGAAGGTCGGTGTCGAGAGCCAGTTCATCGACGGCCTGCGCGTGACCGACAAGGCCACCGCGCAAGTCGCCGAAATGGTGCTATCGGGCGCGATCAACAAGGAAATCGTGGGCTGGATCGCGCGTGCCGGTGGCCGCGCGATGGGCATTTCGGGCAAGGACGGCCAGATGGTCACCGCGCGCAAGGTCCAGCGCACCAAGAAGGATCCCGACAGTCTGATCGAGCAGGTCATCGACCTTGGCTTCGTCGGTGAACCCGAGACCATCGACACCACCGTGATCGAGAGCATCTCGGCCTCGGGCATGATCCCGGTGATCGCCCCGATCGCCTATGGCCCCGATGGCGAGACCTACAACGTCAACGCCGATACCATGGCCGGCGCCATCGCGGCCGCGCTGGGGGCATCGCGCCTGTTCCTGCTGACCGACGTGCACGGCGTGCTCGACAAGCAGGGCGAACTGCTCACCGACCTGCGTCCCGCCGACATCAAGCGCTTGCAGGAGGATGGCACGATCTCGGGTGGGATGATTCCCAAGCTCGAGACCTGCGTCCACGCGGTCGAGGCTGGCTGCGAGGCGGCGGTCGTGCTTGACGGGCGTGTTTCGCACGCCATGCTGTTGGAAATATTCACCCAGGAAGGTGCGGGCACCTTGATCCGGCAGGACCCGTCCGCCATCTGACAAGTTCCCGGGCAAGAAAGAAGGCAAACAAAACCCGATGCGTACCCAAGCCGTCATTGCCGCAGTGCTGACCAGCGCCGCCCTGTTCCTCGCCGGTTGCGATGGCCAGCAGCCGGTAGCCGAGCCCAGCGGCGAAGTGACCGGCGCTGCCGGGGACGTGCTGGTGCCTGCAGACATGCCCAGCGCCGGTGCGACCGGGGTCGCTTCGGGCGGTATCGCCAGCGGTCTCGACATGGCTGCCCTGACCGAGCGCCGCGATCCCGAGCGCCTGCTGCGCTTCTACACCAGTGCCATCCGCATCGGCGACTGGATCGATGCCGCCAAGGCCTGGAGCCTCGACGCGCAGATGACGCCCGAGACCCTGCGCGACGAGTTCGGCGGTCAGGCCGGGCCCAAGATCGCGGTGGGCAAAGGCGATACCTCGGGTGCTGCCGGCTCGCTCTACTACGAGGCCCCGATCGTCGTGGACTTCGCCGATGGGCGCCCCTCGAAGCGCGGGACCATCGTGCTGCGCCGCGTGAACGACGTGCCCGGTGCCAGCGAGGAACAGCTTAATTGGCGTATCGAGCGCACCTCGACGCTGACCCAGTAAAGCGCGGGCCAGCCTTGCTGGCCCGGCTGTCCTGCCGACGTGGCGGCGCTGCCAAGACCGGCGCGCTCACCCCTTCGTCGAACCCGGTCGGTTCATTGTAGACGCGCCCTTGCCGTGGCCGCGTCCGCTCGGCTATCAGCGCGGGCACAGGGTCGCACCGCAAGCCGGGAGCGAGAGCCAGTCACAGCAGGAAAGGAGCAGCTCTTGCTCTTCTATACGCTCTACCAGATCGTCGATTACCTCGTCAGCATCATCGTCTTCATCGTCATCGTCCAGTTCGTGCTCGGGCTGCTGATCGCCTTCAACGTGGTCAACATGCACAACCAGTTCGTCTCGGCGGTCTACACCGCGCTCAACGCGATCCTTGAGCCGATGCTGCGACCGATCAGGAAGTTCATGCCCAATACCGGCGCGATCGACTTCTCGCCGATGGTACTGATCATCGGCCTCACCATTCTCCAGATCATTCTGGCGAACCTCGCGAGGGCTTACGGCTGATGAGCGCGCAAATCATCGACGGCAAGGCTTTCGCCGCCGCCCTGCGCGAGCGGGTTGCCGGGGTCGCTGCAAGCTTCGAGGCAGCCGCCGGTCGCAAGGCGGGCCTCGCCGTGGTGCTCGTGGGCGAGGACCCGGCCAGCCAGGTCTACGTGCGCAACAAGCACAAGCAGACGATCGCTTGCGGCATGGAGAGCTTCGAGCACAAGCTGCCTGCCGAGACGAGCGAGGCTAACCTGCTCGCGCTCGTCGAGCAGCTCAATGCCGATCCGGCAGTCGACGGCATTCTCGTCCAGCTTCCGCTGCCCTCGCACATGGACGAGCAGAAGGTCATCGCGACGATCAACCCCGACAAGGACGTCGACGGCTTCCATGTCGTCAACGTCGGGCGTCTCGCCACGGGCGCGCGCGGCTTCGTGCCCTGTACGCCGCTGGGCTGCGTGATGCTGCTCAAGGACAAGCTCGGTTCGCTTTCGGGACTCGACGCGGTGGTGATCGGTCGCTCGAACATCGTCGGCAAGCCGATGGCGCAGCTGCTCCTTGCCGAGAGCTGCACCGTGACCGTCGCGCACAGCCGCACCAAGGACCTGCCCGGCGTCGTGCGGCGTGCCGACATCGTTGTTGCCGCCGTGGGCCGTCCGGAAATGGTCAAGGGCGACTGGCTCAAGCCCGGCGCGACCGTGATCGATGTCGGCATCAACCGCGTGCCCGCCGCCGAAGAGGGCAAGACGCGCCTCGTGGGCGACGTGGACTTTGCCTCTGCCAGCGATGTCGCGGGGGCGATCACCCCGGTGCCGGGAGGCGTCGGGCCGATGACCATCGCGGTTCTCCTGCGCAACACCATCGTCGCCGCGCACCGCAATGCCGGCGTGGCCTTCGACGAGACCACGCTTTGAAGCTGGCCGCGCCTGCCGTCCTGCTGATCGCTACCCTGGGGCTCGGCCTTTCGGCAGTGCCTTCGCCTGCGCGCGACAGGGGTATGCCGGGCGGCAGGCCGGGGGCTGGTACGGCCAACCCGAGCGCGCTCATCGCGCAGGAAATCGCCTTCAACCGCATGGCGCGCGAGAAAGGCCAGTGGAAGGCCTTCGCCAAGTTCGCCGACGATGAGGCTATCCTGTTCGTGCCGCGCGCGGTTCTCGCAAAGGACTGGCTGCGCGGGCGCGACGAGCCCGCGACCACGCTCGACTGGGAAGCCTACGAGGTCTGGATGAGCTGCGACGGGACGCTTGGCGTCACCCGGGGCGGCTGGACCCGCTCGGACGGCGCGGTCGGCTACTTCACCACGATCTGGAAGAAGACGAAGAAGGGCGACTATCGCTGGGTGCTCGATCAGGGCGATCAGATGGCGAGCCCGCTCGAGAAGCCCGACTTCGCCTCCGCTGTCGTCGCCGACTGTCCTGCGCCCGGAGGCCCGCGACCCGGCGAGGGCGAGGACATCGTCGTGACCGCACCCGGCCCCAGCGGGCAGGGCGCCTCGCGCGACGGCACGCTGCGCTGGCGCTACGATGTCGCCGACGACATGAGCCGCACGATCACCGTTACCCTCAAGCGCAAGGGCGAGAACAAGGACGTGGTGTTCCACGCCGCTGCGCCCAAGGCAGGCTGACCCAGATGTACGAACTGTTCCTCAGCGCCTTCGCGTCGTTCTTCGTGGTGATCGATCCGCTCGGCTGCGCGCCGATCTATGCCGGGCTTTCCGCCGGAGCGAGCCGCCGACAGGCCGTGGCGATGGCGGCCAAGGCCTGCATCATCTCGACCGTGATCCTGCTGATCTTCACCGCCTTCGGCAAGCAACTGCTCGGCGCGCTGCACATCGAACTCGATTCTTTCCGCATCGCAGGCGGCATCATGCTGTTCATGATCGCGATCGAGATGGTCTTCGAAAAGCGCACCCAGCGCCGCGAGGAGCGTGCCGAGAAGATCATGGCGCAGAACGCCGAGACCCCCGAGATCGAGGACGTTTCGGTCTTCCCGATGGCGATGCCGATGATCGCGGGGCCCGGCTCGATCGCGACGATCATGCTGCTGACCTCGCGCGCGCAGGGACTCGAGGAAGTCGGCGCGGTCGTCGCCGCGATGCTGCTGGTGCTGGCGATGACTTTCGCCGCGCTCGCCGCCGCCGGCCCGCTGATGCGCGTGCTTGGCGAGAACGTCGAGGCCGTGATCACCCGCCTGCTCGGGGTGTTGCTGGCAGCGCTCGCGGCGCAATACGTGATCGACGGGGCAAAGTCCGCGCTGCTTGGTTGACGCGCCGCGTCACAGCGTCTGCGGACAGGTTAATCTGGAGTTCATCGGCGGCTGCTTTCCTTGTCATCGATTGCAGTGACGCGAGGTGATGACGTGGCCGGTACCAGAATCGTCCTCCTGACATTGGGCTTGCTGGCCTCGCTAGCATCGCCCGTGGGCCTTGCTCAGGCAGTTCGGGAGCCTGCGGGTGGCGCCAAGGACGAGGGCGGCCTGGTCGGACCACCGGCTCCGCGCGAGGGCGGTTATCACCCCGAAATCGATGCCCAGCTCAACGAGACGCGCCGCGATGTGCGCGAAGCCCGCGAACGCGGTCAGCTGAGCCGCAAGCAGGCGCGTGATTATCGCAAGCAGGCCGGTCGCGTCTCTGCGGCGGCTAACCGCGCGCGTCGGCAAGCAGGCGGGATGAGTGCATCCGAAGCGCGCGATTTCGACATGCAGGCGCGGATGCTCGATAGCATGGTCAATGCACCCGCCACCATGAACGGCAGTCGCAAGAAGCCCTGATCAGGGTCGGTCCGGTGCGATGGGTGCTCTTGACGCTTCACCCTATTGCAGTGTGGCGCCGTCCTCATCGCCGTCGGAGCTGCGTCCGAAGAATTGCATGAGCTGGACCAGCGTCTCGCAGCGCGCGGCAAGGCCCGGCGCCTCGAGCAGGGCCTGCTTCGAGGCAGGATCGAACGGGGCGATCTGCGATACCCCGTTGATGAGGGCCATGTCGTCGAGCCGGGAGACCTGCTCCCAGTCCACCGAATAGCCCTGCCGGTCGGCGAAACGGCGCGCCTCGCGCTCGAACGAGGCTCGCTCGATAGGGGCCAGCACTTCGTCCTCGCGATCGGCGATCATTTCGGCCTCGACCTGCCGGAACGGCGTGCCGACCTCGAGTTCTTTGAGTACGCGAAAGCGCGATTCGCCTTCGAGGATGATGTTGAAGCGCCCGTCGTCGAGCGCTTCGACCTCGTCGATCCGGCCGAGGCACCCGATCGTGTAGAGCGGCGCGCCCTCGGCCGGGCGCTGCGGCTGGATCATGCCGATGCGCCGGTCGCGCGCGAGCGCATCGCTGATCATCGCCCGGTAGCGCGGCTCGAAGATGTGCAGCGGCAGTTGCAGCCGCGGGTAGAGGACCGCACCGGAGAGGGGGAATATCGTGATGCGGGCCATCGTCGCTGCGCCTTGCCTGCCCGGCTCAGCCGAACAGGATCGTCGAGAGCTTGCGGCGCTTGGCCGAGACCCAGGCGTCCTCTAGCCCGACCGCCTCGAAGATCTCGAGCAGGCGGGTGCGTGCGGCGCCCTCGTTCCATTCGCGGTCGGCTGCGATCATGGCGAGCAGCGTATCGGTGGCGGCGTCGCGCTCACCCGAGGCGAAGGCGGCGTTGGCAAATGCGAACTGCGCGTCCATGTCGGCGGGATTGGCCTGCGCCGCGCTGCGCAGTGCGGCGAGTTCGCCGTCCTCGGGCTTGTCCTTGGCCAGTTCGAGCGCCTTGCGGGCACGCTCGATCATCGGGTCCTGCACCATCTCGGGCGGCAGGCCATCGAGCACCTGGGCGGCTTCATCGGTGCGGTCGAGCGCGACGAGTGCGCGCACCAGCCCTGCAACCGCTTCGATACTGTCGGGCGCTACCTGAAGGATCTGCATGAACACGCCAGCAGCCTGCTCGGCCTCACCGGCAGAGAGCGCTTCCTCGGCCATGGCGAGGTGGGGAGCGATATCCGGCTTGGGCGGTTCGTCACCGGCCTGGACCGGCAGCTTCTCGAGCAGCTGGTCGAGCGTTGCCTTGAGCTGCGACTCGCTGCGCGCCTGAGTCAGGTCTGCGACCGGCTGACCCTGGAACATCGCATAGACGGTCGGGATCGAACGGACCTGGAACTGCGCGGCGATGAACTGCTCTTCATCGACGTTGATCTTGGCGAGGACCACGCCCTTGTCGGCATATTCGGCTGCGACCTTCTCGAGCACCGGCGTCAGCGCCTTGCACGGTCCGCACCATTCGGCCCAGAAATCGAGAATCACGAGCTTGGTCATCGAGGGCTCGACCACGGACTGGCGGAAGCGGTCCACGGCTTTCTGTTCGTCGATGTTGAGACCCATGCTGGCCAAGATGCTGCTCCGTTTCGTTCGATTGCAAGAGCGCCCTAGATCGACCTTCGAGGCGGGTTTGTGAAGGGGGCATCCGTGAATCTGACCGGAATCGCACCTTGTCGCAAATTGGTGACGTTTTTCGCTTGCGGCCTTTTCGAAGCGCTGCTAGTGGCGCGCCTCCACCCCGGACGGGCGGCGGGTTTCTTCGGAAATCCACGGCCCGGATTTTCGGAAAACGGCGCCAGAGCGGGCGTAGCTCAGGGGTAGAGCACAACCTTGCCAAGGTTGGGGTCGAGGGTTCGAATCCCTTCGCCCGCTCCAGCGCCGGTCCGGAACATCGTTTCCGGATCTCGCGGTCCAGACCGGCTTCGAGATCCTCAAGAGGCGCTTGCCGAGCAGCGATTGCGTTGCTAATGGCCCGCCTCGCGCCAGAGCGGGCGTAGCTCAGGGGTAGAGCACAACCTTGCCAAGGTTGGGGTCGAGGGTTCGAATCCCTTCGCCCGCTCCAGTTTTCCCAGATATTGCGACATTTTCGACGAGCCCCCGGCGCATCGCCGTGCGGGTCTGCTTTCGTGTCTGCAGGGCCGCGCCTGGCGCGCAGGCGCCGGCGCGGCCTCGTTGCGAGGTGTCAGTCGCCAGCCACGGTCATGCCATCGACGCGCAGCGTTGGAACGTTGATTGCGCGGTGCCATTCCAGATCGTTGGCCGCGCGCATGTTCGCGTACATCGAGAGCAGGTTGCCAGCCACGGTCAGCTCGGCCACCGGTCCGGCGAACTTGCCGTCGACGATGCGCAGGCCCGATGCACCGCGGCTGTAATCGCCGGTCACGCCATTGACGCCCTGGCCGATCAGCTCGGTGACGTAGATACCGTCGGCGATGTCGGCGATCAGCTCCTCAGGCGAGACCTCACCGGCCGCGAAATGGACATTGCTCACCGAGACCGAAGGCGAACCACCACCGCTGCGCGCGGCGTGGCCGGTCGGCTCCATGCCCAGCTGGCGCGCGGCGGCGGTGTCAAGCAGCCAGCCGGTGACACGCCCGTCCTCGACGAGGTTGCGCGCGCGCGTGGCGAGGCCTTCGCCATCGAACGGGCGCGAACGCAGTCCGCGGGGGCGGTGCGGGTCTTCGCCGATCACGGTGCCGGGCGGCAGGATCTGCTCGCCCAGACGGTCGAGCAGGAAGCTGGAACGCCGTGCGATGGCATTGCCCGACATCGCGCCGAGCAGATGGCCGACGAGCGTGCTGGAAACGCGCGGGTCGAACACCACCGGCATCGGCCCGCTGCGCACGCGACCGGGATTGAGACGGGCAACGGCGCGCTCGCCCGCGAGCAGGCCGATTTCTGCGGCCGAGGGCAGGTCGGCGCGGTGGTGCGCCTGTCTCCAGGCGTTGTCACGCTGCTTCGCGCCACCCTCGCCGGCGACCACCGAGACGCTGATCGAATGGCTGGTCGAGGCATGTCCGCCGGCAAAGCCGTGGCTGGTGGCGAGCGCGAAGACGCCGCCGCCCTGGCTGGCCGAAGCCCCGTCGGAATTGGTCACCCCGGCAACCGCACGCGCCGCGTCCTCGCCTGCTTCGGCGATCTCGCGCAGCTGCTGTGGGCTGGGTGCATCGGTGTCACACGTATCGAGTTCGGGGTAAGGGCCGTGGCTCAGCAGCTCCTCGGGGGCGAGCCCGGCATAGGCGTCCTCGGGGGCCAGACGGGCCATGGAGATCGCGCGCTCGGCCAGTTCGTCGAGGGCCTGGGGGGAGAGGTCGGAAGAGCCGATCGAGGCGCTGCGACGCCCTACGAAGAGGCGCAGCGCGATGTGTTCGCTTTCGGATCGCTCGACGTCTTCCAGTTTGCCGAGGCGCACCTGGATGCCTTCCGAGGCATTGGCGGCATAGATGGCGTCGGCTGCATCGGCTCCGGCTCGGCGGGCTCTCTCGACGAGATCGTTTGCGCGGTCCTTGGCCTGTTCTGGGGTGAGCATCGCTCTTTCCGTTCTCCACTCGCCGGGCCGGATCGCCCGCTTGCGCAGCAGGCCTAGTCGCGGTGGCGGACAAGCGCAAATCCCGCGTCGCGATTGTGCCCCGAAGGGCAGTGCGGCGCGAGCGTATCCGGAACGGCGATCAGGGTCAGGTGAACAGCAGCGCGAGCAGCTTGAACAGGCCGGTGAGGGCAAAGGGCAGGCCGATGGCGATGGCCCAGAGACCTAGCCGGTCGCGGCGATAGTAGGGCGCCAGTTCGGGGTTGGCGGCCTGCTCGTCGGACAGTCGGTTCCAGCGCGCCTCAAAACGGCGGCATGCCGGAATGATGGCAATGACCAGTACGATGAGGGCGAAGTAGGGGAGCAGCGATCCCGCGCCCGACTTCAGCGCGCCCACGGTCACGAAAATCTGCAACGTCGTATAAGCGAGCAGGGCATAGGCGATGTTGTCGCTCATGCGCTTGCGCCAGTCGAGCCTTGCAGTCGACCGCTGCGCTGCGAGCGGAGCTTGCCCGGCCTGCCGATCGGCGGGGCGGATGGGGGCCGGTGCTGCGCTGCTCCTGTCCATGGTCACGGACTCTTTCGCTTCGTGGTGATTTCTTGAGTAGATCATTTCTTGCGTTTCGAATCAAGTTTGCGTTGCATTTGTGCAACTGCGTAACAGCCGTTTGCCAAGGGATTTTCGGTGAGGCGTGGTCATGGCGCGGTGCCTGCCGGGCACGGGGCATGCAGGTTTCGGACCAACCGGGGCTCTACGCAAAATTGCAGCCTTGCCGATCCTCTGGCCGCCGCCTAAATCATGGCGCAATGACTGCCTCGACCGATATCTCGCCCGTGGAGCCCGAACAGGCCATGCGTTCCGATGCCGCCGGCGACGGGCTCGAGGTGATCTCCATTGCCAAGAGCTACGACAAGCGCGCGGTGCTAACCGACATCTCGCTGTCGGTGGCCAAGGGCGAAGTGCTCGGCCTGCTGGGGCCGAACGGCGCGGGCAAGACGACCTGTTTCTATTCGATCATGGGGCTGGTGAAGCCGGACTCGGGGCGCATCCTGATGGACGGCACCGACGTCACCCGTCTGCCGATGTACCGCCGCGCGATCCTGGGTCTGGGCTACCTGCCACAGGAGACATCGATCTTTCGCGGCATGACGGTCGAGCAGAACATCGCCGCCGTGCTCGAACTGAACGAGCCCGAGCGCGACGTGCGCGAAGCGGAACTGGAACGCCTGCTCGACGAATTCGGCCTCACCCGCCTGCGCGCAAGCCCGGCGATGGCACTTTCGGGCGGCGAACGCCGCCGCTGCGAGATTGCCCGCGCGCTTGCCGCCAAGCCCTCGATCATGCTGCTCGACGAGCCTTTCGCAGGCATCGATCCGCTCTCGATCTCGGACATCCGCGACCTCGTCAAGGACCTCAAGACGCGCGGCATCGGCGTGCTGATCACCGATCACAACGTGCGCGAGACGCTGGATATCGTCGACCGTGCCTGCATCATCTATGGCGGGCAGGTGCTCTTCGCGGGCAGTCCCGACGCGCTGGTTGCCGACGAGAACGTGCGCCGCCTCTACCTCGGTGAAGGCTTCACGCTGTGAGGCCGTCCTTGCGGACCTGCTGATCCATGGCGCTGGGGCCGCGACTGGATCTGCGTCAGAGCCAGTCGCTGGTCATGACGCCGCAGCTGCAGCAGGCGATCAAGCTGCTGGCGCTGTCCAATCTCGAGATCGAGACCTTCATTTCCGATGCGCTGGAAGCGAACCCGCTGCTCGATCTCGGCAGCGCCGGGGCTGTGGGCGATGGCGAGGGCGGTGAGCCGGAGGTGGACCTGCGCCGTACGACGCCCGAGCGCTCCGATGCCGACCGGCTGATCGGCGAGGGGCGCGGCGGCGAAGACCAGCCGCTCGACATCGATCCCGCCGGAATCGATGCTGACCGCGACACCGGCGACGGGCAGGGCGAGCCTCGCCATGGACCGGACGCGAGCGGGGCAGATGCCGAATGGGGTTCGGCGCTGGTCGGCTCGGGCAGCGAGACGGGGCCGGGGCTCGACGAGCGCGAGGGGGCGGGGCCGAGCCTTGCCGAACACCTCGAGGCACAGGTCGGCGCCGCCGCGCCCGATGCGCTCACGGCGGCGGTTGCGCGCTACATCATCGGCCAGCTCGACGATGCCGGGTACCTCGCTGCGGGCAACGAGGAGCTGGCCAGCGACCTTGGCATCGAGGTCGCGCAGGTGCGCGCAGCACTGAAAGTCGTGCAGTCACTCGATCCCACCGGCGTTGGCGCGCGCGATCTCGCCGAATGCATTGCGCTCCAGGCAATCGAGGCAGATCGCTACGATCCGTGCATGGCGCGGCTGATCGAGAATCTCGACCTCGTCGCGCGCGGCGATGTCTCGCGCCTCAAGCGTCTGTGCAACGTCGACGACGAGGACTTCGCCGAGATGCTGGCCGAACTGCGCAGTTACGACCCGCGCCCGGGGCTACGGTTCGGCGGCGAGCCGGGCGGCGCGGTCACGCCCGACATCCTGCTGGTGCCCGTCGCCGGGGGTGGCTGGGACCTGCGGCTCAATCAGGCCAGCCTGCCGCGCCTCGTGGTCAACCGCGAGTACTACGTCGAGCTTCGCGGCTCTTGCGCAGACAAGGGTGCGCGCGGCTGGCTTTCGGAAAAGCTCGCCGATGCCAACTGGCTGATCAAGGCGCTCGACCAGCGCCAGAAGACGATCCTCAAGGTCGCGAGCGAACTGGTGCGCCATCAGGAGGGCTTCTTCCGTCACGGCGTCGCGCATCTCAAGCCGCTGACCCTGCGCACCGTGGCAGAGGCGATCGGTATGCACGAATCGACCGTCAGCCGCGTGACCTCGAACAAGTATCTCAACTGCCCGCGCGGGACCTTCGAGCTCAAGTACTTCTTCGGCTCGGGCGTGGCCTCGGCTGACGGCGAGGGCGGGGCTTCGGCCGAGGCGGTCAAGGCCGCGATCCGGCAGCTGATCGATGCCGAGGACCCCAAGGCGATCCTGTCCGACGATGCCCTCGTCGAACTGCTCAAGGCCAAGGGTTTCGAGCTGGCCCGGCGCACGGTGGCGAAGTATCGCGAGGCGATCGGTCTTGGCAGTTCGGTCCAGCGCCGCCGCCAGAAAAAGCTCGCGACGCGCGGCTGAAACGGGCGGGTCCGGCCGCTGTTCGCGGTGATGTGACTGCTCCCGCGAGATTTTTATTCCCAACCGATCCGGTTGTGTTACCTTGTCTCATCGCAAGAAGGCCCCGGGCAGATCGCTCCAGGTTCAGGAACGCGCTGCAAATCGACGGGCCTCGATAGAGGAGAGCAAGGCCATGTCGTATGTTGATGCGAGAAGTGATGCGCGCAGCCGTCTGATGACCGGCGGGGTGGTTGCCGGTCTGCAGGTCGCCCTGGCGCTCGCGGTATTGAGCGGGTTCGCGGTCCGCGATTTCGTCCGCGAAAACAGGACGCCGCTCGCGAGCGAATTCTTCCCGACAACGCCGCCGCCAAAGCCCGTCGAGGACCCGATCGTCGAGCCGGAGCAGACGGTGAGCACAACCCCGCCGATCACCGCGCCCGACACCATGCTCGACATCGCGCCGCCCGTGACCTTCCAGGTTGCGCCCGTTCTTCCCGATCTGCCCACGACGCCGCTCGTCAAGCTGCCGCAGCCAAGCGTGCCGACGGTCACCCCCAAACCCACGAGCCCTGCCTTCGAACCTGTGGCGGCACGTCCGCGCGGCGACGTCGGGTCCTGGATCACGACCTCGGACTATCCCAGCCGTGAACTGCGCGAGGGTCATGAGGGACTGGTGCGTTTCCGCCTCTCGGTCGACGCGCGCGGCCGTGCGAGCGACTGCGCGATCACCGGTTCGAGCGGCTACCCAGCGCTCGATCAGGCGACCTGCAAGTACGCCATGCGCCGGGCCCGCTTCGACCCGGCGAGCGACGCTGCGGGGCAGGCCAGTGCGGGCACCTGGGACAGCGCTGTGCGCTGGGTTATCCCCAAGGATTGAACTGGTCGGACTAATACGTCTACACAGCAGGCAGAATCGCCCACCCTGGGCGGCTGACGCCTTTCCCTCCCTCGCGGGATTGCCCTGCGGGGGAGGGGCTTTTCGGCTTCGAAATAACCTTCATGTTACGTCAAAGCCTGTCGGCGGCAGACCCTCGACCCGGCGGCGGTGCATGGTTTCCAGCGCTGTTTCGAAATCTGCGGTGTACGTTTGCGTGTCGAACAGCGGGCAGGTGTGCCGTTCCGCATGGAGACGCGCACGCAGCGCGGCGAGGGCCTGCGGATGGTGGACGAGCGAGAGTGCCAGCGCCTCGTAATCCCCTTCGCTTTCGACCACCAATTCGGGGATGCCCGCAGAGCTCACCAGACTGGCGGCGACGCGGGCGGCGAACTGCTGCCCGGCGAGAGTGAGCACCGGCAGCCCGGCCCAGAGCGCATCGCTCGCGGTCGTATGGGCATTGACGGCAAAGGTATCGAGAAACAGGTCGGCGAGCGCGAGACGCCCGAGGTGCTCGGCCTGAGGCAGGGTGGGTGCGAAGACCAGTCGCGCCGGATCGATGCCGCGCGCCTGCGCCTCGCGTGCGAGATTCGCCTCGGCCCACGGGTTCGAGCGCAGCAGCCAGAGTACCGATCCCTCGACTGCACCGAGCAGGCGCATCCAGATGTCCCATTCGCGGGGCGAGATCTTGTAGCTGTGGTTGAAGCTGGCGAAGACGAAGCCTTCCTCGGGCAAGCCGTGCGCAGCGCGACCCTTGCTGTCGGGGATGATGGTGCGGGCATCGTCATTGGCCTGATAGCAGTGAGGAAGCCGCACGATGTTCTCGCAGAAGAAGGGCTCGAGCGCGGGCGGCAGGCTCACCGCATCAGCGATGAAGTAGTCCATGCAAGGGTGCCCGAGCGTGCCGGGATAGCCCATGTAGCCAACCTGCACGGGGGCAAGGCGCTGCCCGAAGAGCCGGGTGCGGGTGCCGCGGGTATAGCCCTTGAGGTCGAGCGCGATGTCGAGCCCGTTGGCGTGGGCGAGGCTGCAGACCTCCTCGTCGGCCATCGCGCCGATCTCGGTGAAGGCGTCAACATGACGCAGTAGCTCGATGCGCCTGGCATCGGTCTCGCGCACCGGGCCGTAGCTGTAGAGGCGCACCTCGAAGCGGGCGCGGTCGTGGCAGCGGAACAGGCCGCTCATCAGGTACATCGTCGCGTGGTCGTGGAAGTCGGCGGAGAAGTAGCCGAGGCGGATGCGCCCATCGCGTGCCGGTGGTGGGGAGGGTAGTGCGGGCGCTGCCGGGCAATGGGCGAAGAGGACCTGCGCACAGGCTTTCGAACGCTCGAACTGGTGCGCAGGATCGTCGCGGAAGGGCAGCGAGGCGAAGGGCTGGACCGCGGCGACCTCGGGCCCTTGCGTCAGCGCATATTCCGCGCGCGCGTGCCAGTCGCACATGTGCGCTTCCTCGAAGAGCGCCTGCAGCCGCGCCGAGCCATCGGTGGGATCGCGTGTGAGCGCGGCGCGAAAGGCATTGGCCGCGCCCGCATGGTCGCCGAGCAGGACCAGCGCCTTGCCCTTGTTCACCAGCGCCTGTCCCTCGAGCGGCGAGCCGGGCGTGCCCGGGCAGGCGAGCGCACGCTCGAAAGCCGCGAGCGCTGGCTGCGCCTCGCCGCGCCGCAGCAGTTCGCCGCCCATGTTGTTGTGCGCATCGCCATGGTCGGGAGCGAGGTTGACCGCCCATTCGAAGCAGGCCAGCGCATCGGCGCTGCGGCCCGTGCGGGCGTGGAGATTGGCGAGGTTATAGTAAGCGTCGACATAGTCGGGATCGAGCGCGATGGCCTCGCCGTAGAACTGGGCGGCCTCCCCCTCGCGCGCGGTCTGTTCGAGCAGGTTGGCAAGGTTGTAGCGGGCCTCGGCATAGAGCGGGGCGCTCGCGATCAGCTCGCGGTAGATCGCTTCGGCCTCGTCATCGCGGTGCTGGCGGCGCAGCGCAATGGCGAGGTTGTTGGCGCTCGCGGCAGCGCCCGGGTCGCAGCGCAGGGCCTGACGAAAGGCCTTTTCCGCTCCTGCGTTCTCGCCGAGCGCGAGCAGGGCTGCACCGAGCAGGTTGTGCACACCGTGCACGCCCGGAAACTCGCGCGCGAGCATCGCGCCCTCGCGCGCGGCATCGTCCATGCGCCCACTGCGATAGGCCTCGACCAGTGCGTCGAAGCGCAGCTGTGCGGGCGTGCCCCGAGGGCGGTCGAGCGCAGCGAGAGCCGAACGCGCGCGGCGATTTGCGGGGTGGCGCTCCAGCACTTCATGGTAGATCTCGCGCGCGGCCTCGGCATCGCCGCGCCGCGCCGCGCCGCGGGCCTTGATAAGCAGTGTCTCGAGGCCGCTCATCTCCTGCCTTTCCTTCCCCGCGCCTTTGTTCGCGCCAAAGGCTATGCGGGCATGGTGCATGGACGGTTAGCGAGCCTCTCCGTAAAATTTCGTGGAGCGGCTTGCGGAGCTTCATCTTGTGCCATGGTCTGCTGGCACGATCGGCGCTAATCTTCGACACTCGCGGTCGATGCCGTGAAGGGGGACAAGAGTGCTCAACGAACATGACCTGCGCCGGCGCATCGTCGGGGAAATGCACCTGAGGCGCTGGCCGCACGTCTGTGCCCCATCGACGATCGTGCAGTTCGTGCGTGTGCTCGAACCCGGAGAGCGCGAGGCCGAGCTGCGCGCGGTCGCTACGCTGCCTGCGGGCGGTACGCGCGGACGCAGCGAAAATCCGCGTCACCGCGAGGGGACGCTGGGGCCGGGCATCGTCTTCGGCTGGGAGCGCCAGAGCGAGGCGAGCACGACGACGGTGTTCTTCGACCGCCTGCTCGTCGACGAGGCAGGCCGCTTCGCGCCCGACCCCGCTGCGCTCGAGGCGCTGGGCTGGGCCAAGGGACTGCCGGGCAAGGTCCTGCGCGCGATCCGGGTGCTGATCGTACCCGACGAGGCTGCGGCGCAGCGTCTGATCCCGGCGATGGGCTACGATCCGCTCGACCTCGTGAGCTGTCACATCTCGTGTCAGGGCGGCGAGGAAGCCGCACGCGTCTGGTCCGACTTCCGCTTTCGCGACGAAGGCTACGGGCAGATCCTCGTCGCGGCGAACGGCATGGCGGGCGGCGATCTCTCGCGCTCGGTGCAGCGGCTGCAGGAGCTGGGCAACTATCGTAATCTCGCCTTGCTCGGCCTGCCGATGGCGCAGGATGGCTGGCAGGTGCTCGACCGCATCGAGGACGAGTTGAGCGTGCTGACCGCGCAGGTCGCGCGACCCGAGGTGCGCGACGACGATTTGCTAAGCGAGGTGACGCGTCTCTCTGCCGATCTGATCACGCATGCCACGCGGATCGACTATCGCCTCAGCGCCACTGAGGCCTATGCCACGATCGTCGAGGACCGGCTCGAGGGACTGCACATCCGCAATTGTCCCGGGCACCCTTCGCTGGCCGACTTCACCCAGCGCCGCTTCCTGCCCGCGATGCGGACCTGTGCTGCCCACCGGCGGCGGCAGGAGCAGCTCGCGCAGCGGACCGAGCGGCTGGTCTCGCTTCTGCGCACCCGCGTCGAGACCCGCATCGAGAACCAGAACGGGCGCCTGCTGGCCTCGATGGAGCGCTCGAGCACGCGCCAGCTGCGCCTGCAGCAACTGGTCGAGGGGCTCTCGGTCGTGGCGCTCAGCTATTACGGCATCAGCCTGATCGCGAAGATGCTCGAAGGGGTCGAAATGCTGCACCCCGCCTTCCACGCGCATCTGGTGGTGGCGGTGCTGACGCCGGTCATGGTGGCCGCGATGTATTTCGGGCTGCACCACCTCAAGAAGCGCATCCTCGACTGACCGGGGCCAGCCCCATAGTGGAAGATCAGCCTTTCGCGCTAAAATGGCGTGCGAGCGTGTCCGCGTGCGTCGGCATGGCGCCAGCCGTCTGCGCGATCACCTTGTGCATGGCGCGCAGCACGTTCGCGCGCTCGGCGGCGGGCATGGCGTGGGCGAGCGGATCGTGGCCTTGGGGCTCGATCCCCTGTCCGAGCAGCACCGAGAGCCAGCTGTCGCGGTTGAAAACCGGCGAATCGCGCTCGATCACTCGCCCGCTCGAACGGAACAGCTCGATGCGCGCGCGCAAGCTGTCGGGTAGGGGGAGCGTGCGGCAGTGGCGCCAGAACGGCGTGTCGTCGCGCGCATTGGTGGCATAGTGCAGCACGAGGAAGTCGCGCACGCCGTCCCACTCCTGCGCGACGAGCGTGTTGTATTCCGCGCGCGTGGCCGGGTCCATGTCGCGGCCCGGGAACAGCGACAGCAGTCGGGCGATACCGGTCTGGATGAGGTGCAGGCTGGTCGATTCGAGCGGTTCGAGGAACCCCGAGGCGAGCCCGATCGAGACCACGTTGTGCGACCAGGCCTGTTCGCGCCGTCCGGTGGTAAAGCGGATCAGCCGCGGCTCGGCGCCCGGTTCGGCCTCGAGGTTGGCGAGCAGTTCGGCGCGTGCGCTTTCTTCGTCGATGAAGCTGCTCGCAAAGACGAGGCCGTTGCCAAGGCGATGCTGCAGCGGGATGCGCCATTGCCAGCCCGCGTTCCGAGCGCTGGCACGGGTATAGGGAAGCGGCGGTCCGGCAGGGGCGGTGGGGACCGCCAGCGCACGGTCGCAAGGCAGCCATCGTGACCAGTCGCAGTAAGGCACGTCGAGTGCCTTGCCGATCAGCAGCGCGGCAAACCCGGTGCAGTCGATGAACAGGTCCGCTTCGAGGCGGCGCCCGTCCTCCAGCACCAGCGCGTCGACGTTGCCGTTCTCGCCATCGCGTTCGACCGAGGCGATGCGTCCTTCGTGGCGCACTACACCCTGGGCTTCTGCGCGCCGACGCAGGAACGCGGCGTAGAGTCCGGCATCGAAATGATAGGCGTGGCTGAAGGTCGACCAGACCGATCCCTTGGTCGCATTGGCGGGCGGCGGCGCGAAGCGGCCCTGGCGCGCGGCCATGGTGGCGAGGCAGTACTCGGCAAGCGGCGTCTCGTCGCCCCTTGCGCGCTGGGCGAGCCAGTGCTGGTGGAACGCGACTGGGCCGAAGTCGTCGCCATGGCGGCCGAAGGGGTGCAGGTAGCGCGCGCCCTTGTGGCGCCAGTCGACGAACTCGATGCCCAGCTTAAAGGTGCCCTGCGTCGCCTTGACGAACTCGGCCTCGTCGATGCCGAGCATCTGGTTGAAGATGCGGATCGGCGGGATCGTCGCCTCGCCCACGCCGACGGTGCCGATTGCGTCGGATTCGACGAGCTCGATGGCAATCCCGGTACCTTGCAGCGTGCGGGCGAGGGCCGCTGCGCTCATCCAGCCTGCGCTGCCGCCCCCGGCGATGACGACGCGGCTGATCGGCGCGCTCATGCCGGGACCTTCGCGGCGCAGGTCTTCTCGATGAAATAGGCGTGGTCGGGCATCTTGGCGGCAGCCTGCGCGAGCACGTCGCGGCGCTGGTCGAGCGTTGCGCGCAGCCGCTCCTCGGGAACGATCGCGGCGCGTGGATTGCTCGCGCGCGGAATGATCCCCTGACCGAGCAGGATCGAGACCCAGCTCGGCTCCTGATGCGATTCGAGGTCGGAGAGCGGCACGCGCCCGCTTGCATCCCACGCCGAGAGCTTGGCCATCAGCGTCTCGGGCAGGTCCATCGTCGCGACCTCGCGCCAGAGCGGTTCGGCGCGGCGTGAGCGGCAGTAGTGCGCGATGATGAAGTCACGGATGCGCTCGTACTCGAGCGCGGTCTGGCGGTTGTACTCGGCCGCCAGCGCCGGGTCGGGCCGCGCGCCGGGGAGGAATTCGAGCAGGCGGTTCACGCCGGTCTGGATAAGCTGGATCGCGGTCGATTCGAGCGGTTCGAGAAAGCCCGCGGCAAGGCCGATGGCAACGACGTTGCCGTCCCAGAAGCGCTCGCGGCGACCGGGGGTGAAGCGAAGCAGGCGCGGCTCTGCGAGCGGCTCGCCGTCGAGACCTTCGAGCAGCTGCGCCACCGCCTCGTCGTCGGAGATGAAGCGGCTGGCGTAGACGTGGCCGTTGCCGGTGCGGCTTTGCAACGGGATGCGCCACTGCCAGCCGGCGCTTTTCGCACTCGAGCGGGTGAAGGGGGTGAAACGTCCCGCGCGCGCACTCGGCACGGCGGCGGCGCGGTCGCAGGGGAGCCATGCGCTCCAGTCCTCGTAGCCGATTTCGCGGGTCCCTGCGAGCAGGAGCGAGGCAAAGCCGGTGCAGTCGATGAAGATGTCGCCCTCGACGCGGCGCTCGCCATTGAGCGAGAGCGCGCTGATAAGGCCGGTTTCGCCGTCGCGCTCGACATGTTCGATGCGGCCCTCGATGCGCATGACGCCCTGACCTTGCGCAATGCGGCGCAGATAGGCGGCGTAAAGGCTCGCGTCGAAGTGGAAGGCGTGGCGGAACTGGGCGGCCTCGCCCGAGAGCGCCTCGTGCGGTGCGAAACGGTCGCGCGAGGCGAGCGCATAGGGCATCGACCAGTTGTCGATCGCATCCATCGCGCCGCGTTGGGCAAGGTGAAGCCAGTACTGGTGGGCGGGAAGACCGGCGATGTCGGGTCCGAAGTCGCCGAAGCCGTGGAAGTGGCGATTGCCGACCTCACCCCAGTCGACGAACTCGATGCCCAGCTTGAAGGTGCCGTTGGTGGCCGCAACGAAATCGGGCTCGTGAATGCCGAGAAAGCGGTTGAGGTCGCCGATGAGCGGGACGGTGGCCTCGCCCACCCCGATGATGCCGATCTCCTCGGATTCGACGAGGGTGATCTGCGCCGCACTGGCGGGCAGGGCGCGGGACAGCACTGCGGCGGCTATCCAGCCTGCGCTGCCGCCGCCGGCGATGACGAAACGGGTCGGGGCTGTCTCTTGCCCGGTCATGCCACTTCTCCTGCACCTCGGTTCGGCCCCGGCCCTCAGGAGGAGCTGCGGGTCGGGGCCTTGGGAGGAGCCGGTGGTATCAGAAGCGGGTGCGCACGAGTACCGCGAAGCGGCGGTCGGTCTCGGTCCAGCTGTAGCGCGGCTTGAGATCGGGATCGCCGACGCGCAGGTAGGTGCGCGAGTCGAGCAGGTTGGTGCCCTGCACGCCGATCTTGAAGTGCTCGCCCACGTTGAACAGGATCGAGGCGTCGAGCTGACCGTAGGAGTCCGCCCAGACCGGGTAGTTGATGTTCGCTGCCGAGGTCGTCAGCAGGTAGCTCGAACGCCAGTTGTAGGCTGCACGGGCCGAGACAGCCGAGGTCTCGTAGATGGCTGCGACGTTGTACGACCACTTGGACATGCCTTCGAGCGGGAGCTCGAGACCGGCGTTGTCGGTCTGGTTGGGGTCGAACACGTTGACTGCGGTGTTCTTGCCGCCGCTCGAGTCGACGTAAGTCACGTTGCCCTGGAAGCCGAGGCCGCTCAGTGCACCGGGCAGGAAGTCGAAGAACTGGGTGTAGGCCAGTTCCATGCCCTTGATCTTGCCCTTCGAGCCATTGGTCTGACGGGTCACGTCGAAGGTGATCGTCTCGCCACCGCTGGTGTAGGTCTGCTGCTCGAGACCGGCGAAGATGTAGTCGCTGATCTCCTTGTAGAAGGCGGCCAGCGTAACGCTGTTCGAGCGACCGTAGTAGTATTCGAAGCTGAGGTCGAAGTTGTTCGAGCGCGTCGGCTTGAGGTCGGGGTTGCCCGCGGTGCCGGTGAAGGCCGTGGTGGCACCGCCGACGCCGGTGCCGTTGGGCTGACCGTTATTGTCGAACGAGAAGTTCAGGTTGGTATAGGGGTTGAGCTGCGTGAAGCTGGGCCGTGCGATGCCCTTCGATGCGGCGAAGCGGATCTGCAGATCGTCCGTCGCGAAGAAGCGCAGGTTCAGGCTCGGCAGGACGTCGGTGTAGCTGTTGCTGCCCGAGGTCTGCGTCGCGCCGAGGTCACCCTGGACGAAAGCCAGCGCAGCGTCGAGCTCGGGGCAGGAGGTGCCAGCCGCGCAGACGGTGGTGATCGTGCCCAGATTGGTCGCCGAACCGCGTGCCGAAGCCTCGGTGCGCACGACGCGCACACCGATGTTGCCGTCGAAGTGGCCGATCGGGCTTTCCCAGGCGCCAAACCGTGCAACGGCATAACCGGCGTAGGTCTTCTGACCCTGGATGTTGATGCCGCCACCTGCAGTGGTCTGCGAGTAGTCGTCGCTGAGCGGAGCCCAGCCCCACCCGTTCGACAGCGTTGCCTGCAGGTAATCGTACGCATAGCCGGTGCCGTTCTGCACCAGGTTAGCCGACGGGAACCACAGACCCGACGTCGGATTACCGGCCTCGCCGCGGAAGAAGTTGGGGAAATTGACGAAGGTGGTCTGGTTGGGAAGATCGGAAACCTGAGGACCGCCCGGGTAACCGGTCTCGTCGAAACGCACCTCGTTGCCCGGCTGCCAGTACTGCGCCGAGAGCAGACCCCAGTTGTAAGTGGTCTGGCGGGTGATTGCGGAACGGTCGGTATAACGGGCGCCCAGCTTGATCGACTTGAGCAGGCTGTCGTCGTCGAAGGCATATTCGACGTCACCGCGCCAAGACCACTGGTCGGCCTCGTTGTCCTCGATGTGATCCATCGCGGCCGCCCACCAGTTCGCGCTCTTGTCGGCGAAGCTGGCCGAAGGATCGGTCGGGGTGATCGAGAGGTACGGGGTGTCGCCGGTGAAGTCGAAGTCGAAGGTGCCGCGCGCATCGACACCGTTGAAGGCGGTCATCGAGTAGACCTGCGCGGTCGACTTCACGTACTGCAGGTCGGTGGTGACGGTCCAGTGATCGTCGGGTTCCCACTTGGCCTTGAACGAGTAGTCCTGGGTCTTCTTGGTCTGGCTGCCGGCGCGGGTGTCCATGTTGAGCTCGCGGTTCTGCGCGGTACCCGAGACCAGTTCACCGGCGGCGCCGTAGACGTAGCTGTCGTTGTAGGTTTCCGGCTGCGCCCAGTCGCCCATCGCGTATTCGATGTCGTTGGGCGTCGCCTTCGAGATCAGCGCCTCGGCGGTGAACTCGAGGGTGCTGGAGGGGCGCCACTGCAGCGAGCCGTCGAAGGCGGTGCGCTTCTGCTGCCAGTCGATGCGGCGGTAGCCCATCGAGTTGGGGATATAGACGGTGTCACCCGCTGCGACCGACGGGTTGGAAGCGTTGGCGATGTCGTCCGCGGTCACTTCGGTCGGCACGTAGCGGCCGGTCGAGATCGAGTCGGTACGGTTACCGATGTTGCTGATCGAGTACGAGAGGAGAACGCCGATCTCGCCCAGGCCCGTGTCGAACCGGTCGCTGATCAGAGCGCTGCCCGACATGAAGCTTTCTTCGCGAAGGTCGGCGTAGTTGATGTCGCCCGAGAACGCGGCGACGAAGCCCGGGGCATCGAACGGCTTGCGGGTGCGCAGGTCGATGGTGCCGCCGATACCGCCCTCGATCATGTCGGCCGAGGGGTTCTTGTAGACGTCAACGCCGGCGAGCAGGTCGGCCGAGATGTCCTCGAACGAAAGCGAGCGGCCATTGGCTGCGGAGAACACGTCGCGGCCATTGAGCTCGGAACGCACGAAGGACAGGCCGCGGATGAACACGCCGCCGCCTTCGCCCGAGAGGCGAGCCGGGTCGCGCGCGTCGCTGGTGCGCTGCAAGGTCACACCCGGAACGCGCTGGAGCGCTTCGGAGACCGAACGGTCGGGAAGGGCGCCGATGTCCTGCGCGGTGATCGAGTCGACGACGACTTCGGCATCGCGCTTGCGGTCGATCGCGCTCTCAAGCGAGGCGCGGATGCCGGTGACGATGATCGCCTGCTCTTCGGCGACGCCATCGTCGCCGGTCGCGGCATCACCTGCCTGGGCCCAGCCAGCCGAGGGCAGCGCGCAGATTGCGAGAACGCCGGCGGAAGCGCCTGCACGCAGAATGCGGCGGCTGTCGGCACGTGCGATACCCGAACGAAGATTATGGAAAATGGCCACTTTCAAACCCCTCCTGTCCCAATCAATGTTGCGCTGCACTCTTAGGATAGCGCTATCATTTTGCATTGCAGTAAAATCGATGCGCATTCTCTTTGGGAATGCTCCTTGAGAAGCTCGCCTCTATCACCGTGATTACATAGCCGCAACATCAAATGTAGACCGCTAACATTTGTCGGTGCAGTGTCACTTTCGTGCCGCACCGGGCTCGACAAACCACCAATTTGGCGCGTTGTTCCCGCGCCTCTTCAATACCTTGCGGCCCTGCGCAGCGGCGTCCTCTGAAAACCTCCGACAGGCGGCCAGCCATCGGTGTCAGTGTGAAAGCGCACTCTCGATAGCCGCGTGCACGATCGGTGCCATGCGGGCGTATCCACTCGCCAGCGGGTGTACGCCGTCGCGGGTGAAGCGTTGCTGCAGCAGGCCCGATTCGTTCGCCAACACGGGGGTGTAGTCGGCAAAGGCATAGCCGCGGCTGGTCGCCAGTGCCGCGAGCCGGGCATTGATCCGCCGCAGCTGCGCCGGTTTGCGCTCGGTCTCGACATAGTCGGCTTGGGGCGTGTTGGTGACGGGCAGGATCGAACACAGGACGACCGCAATCCCGTGACGGTCGGCGATGTCGGCCATCGCCTCGATATTGGAGACGATGCCTTCCTCGCTCTCGACCTGGAGGAAGCCCGAGACATCGTTCACACCGCCCAGGATCACGACGGCCTTGGGCCTGAGTGCGACAACATCCTGTTCGAAGCGAACCAGCATCTGCGCCGTGACCTGCGAGCCGATCCCGCGATTGATGTAAGGCTCACCGGGGAAGAACTTTTCGAGATCCCACAGGTCGGTGATCGAGTCGCCGATGAAGACGACGCGCTGTTCGTCCGAGGCCGGGGCGGGCAGGGCGGCATTGGCCGGGGCATAGAGGTACTTCTCGCCGAAGTCCTGCATCAGCGAGGGCACCAGCTGCTCGCGGAAAGGCCCGGCCCAAGGGCCCCAGTCGCGGGTATCCTCCACGGTTCGGCGCTCGGGGCTCGACTGGTAGTGCTGGGGCTCGCCTGCCGCAATCAGCAGCGCTGCCGCAGGCAGAATAAGGGCGGCGCGGCGAACGATGCGGTTCATGCGCTAAAGATGCCGTGGCGAACGCCGTAGGCGTGGAACAGCTCGGGCCAGACATGCACTGGGATGTCGTCCTTGTAGCGCACCCCGAAGCCGTGGCCGCCACGGTCGAAACCGTGGAACTCGCTGGGCCGCTGCTTTGCCAGCATCGCGCGGTACATGGCGAGACTGTTGTCGATCGGGACGAGCCCGTCATCGCTTGTCGCCACGAGGAAGGTGGGCGGCGTGTCGGCGGTGACGCGGTTTTCGACCGAGGCCGCACGAAGCGCGTCCTTGCTCGCGTTCTTGCCGAGCAGGGCGTCGCGCGAGCCGGCGTGCGTGAAGGGTTCGGCGAGGCTGATCACCGGATAGATCAGTCCGGCCAGATCAGGGCGCGCGGAAAGCCGGTCGGCCTCGTCGACAGGCGCGTAGACATCTTCGGCGAAGCGCGTGGCGAGCGATCCGCCGAGATGCCCGCCTGCCGAAAAGCCCAGTACGGCGACGCGCCTTGCATCGATGCCGTAGGTTTCGGCGTTTGCACGGATGAGGCGCATGGCGCGCTGTGCGTCCTGCAGCGGCACCGTTGCCCGCTTCGCCCAGCCCTCCCCGGGCAGGCGATAGGACAGGATGAAGCAGGTCACTCCGCGCCGGGTGAGCCAGTTGGCCTGCTCCTCGCCTTCGTTGTCCCAGGCAAGGAACTCGTAGCCGCCGCCCGGAATGATGAGCACGGCCGAACCGTTGCGATAGGCCGGACGTCGCACTTCGAGGCTGGGCGTCGCAATGCCGGTGATCGCACGGTCGTCGAAGGCAGGGTCCTTGCTGCCCTGTCCGACCTTGCGGACGGGCAGTTTTGCCGGCGCTCCCGGAGCCTTGCCCGGCCAAAGTGCGATGGTTTCCCCGCCGTAGGTTAGCGCGGTCGGCCCGGCCTCCGCCTTGCCGGGGCGCAGAATGCTGGCTGCGCCCAGTGCGGCGACGCCACCCAGCAGTGCCCGGCGTGAAGTCGATGCAGGTTCCTTCATCGCGTACTCCTGCTTATTCGGGGCACACGGCGCCGGCGGGATCGGTCGCCAGCTTCATGTCCGAGACCGAGATCGCAAAGGGCGCGCTTGCCTCGAGCGAGAAGGGGCGTGCGATGCCGCCCATGTAGGTCCCGTGGTTGGCGAAGCACTTGAGCGAGATACGCAGCTTGCTCCACTGCCCGGGCTGAGCGAGGACCTTGTCGATGCGCACCTTGCCCGAGCCGAGCGAAAGCGTGACCGGGCCGCTCGCGGCCTTGTCGAGGCGGTAGGTGACCTCGACGTTCATGTCGGCATTGGCCTCGCGCTCGAGCTTGAGGTTCGGGCCCAGGATATTGGCCGAACCCGCGCCGCTCCAGTCGAAGCGGATCGCGCCTTCCTGGCGATCGGCGCTGTCGACGAGGCGCTGCTTCACGCCCGGTGCGGTCTCGAGGTTGAAGGGCTTGGCGACGATGCCGTCGGCGATGAACACGCTCGAGTTCGACATCGAGGCGTCGATGCCCGGCTCCTCGCCCAGTGCGGCGACATGGCCGCCCTTGGCGTAAGTGAGGCCATAGCCGAGCGGGAAGAGCGGGTCGTAGTCCTTGTCACCCTTGTTGAGGCGGAACTGCGCTGCGGTGATCGGCCAGCTGAAGGAGAGCTTGCCGGTGAAGTCGGTCTTGCCCCCGACCAGCACGTCGGCCACGCCCTCGCCCTCGGAGCCGGGGAACCAGGCCGCGACGAAGGCGTCGGACTGGTTGAGCTCGGGATTGACCCACAAGGGTCGTCCCGAGAGGAACACAGAGACGGTCGGAATGCCTGCAGCCTTGAGCTTCTTGAGCAGTGCGAGCGCCTTCTTGTCGCCGGGCTGGAATTCGAGAGTGCGAACGTCGCCGCGCAATTCGGCATAGGGCTCTTCGCCGAAGACCACGACCGCGACGTCGGGTTTGGTGGTGAAGCTGCCGTCGGGCGAGAGCACGGCCTTGCCGCCGCCAGCCTTGAGCGCATCGGCGATACCAGCGTAGATCGAGGTCGCGCCGGGGAAGTCGGCGTTGGTGTTGCCATCACCCTGCCACGAGAGTGTCCAGCCGCCCGACTGGCGGCCGATGTCGTCCGCAGCTTCGCCAGCGACCATGACGGTGGCGCTGGTCTTGAGCGGGAGAACGCCTTCGTTCTTGAGCAGGACGAGGCTCTCGCGCACGGCCTGGCGCGCGATGGCGCGGTGCTCGCTCGAGCCCATTTCCTGCGGCTTGTTCTCGAAGGGGCGGGCCTTGTCGAACAGGCCGAGCTTGAACTTGACGCGCAGGATGCGGCGTACGGCATCGTCGATGCGGCTCATCGGGATGCGGCCGTCCTGCGCTGCGGCCAGCGTCGAATCGAACAGGCCCTTCCAGCTGTCGGGGGCCATCGCCATGTCGAGCCCGGCGTTGAAGGTGGCGGGGCAGTCGGTGTTGGTGCAGCCCGGGATCTGGCCGTGGCCGTTCCAGTCGCCCACGACGAAGCCGTCGAAGCCCATCCGGCCCTTCAGGACGTCGGTCAGCAGGGCCTTGTTGCCGTGCATCTTCACGCCATTCCAGCTCGAGAACGAGGCCATGACGGTCATCGTCCCGGCATCGACGGCGGCGGGATAGCCAGCATCGTGGATCGCGATCAGGGTCTTTTCGTCGACTTGCGTGTCGCCCTGGTCGATGCCGTCGGTGGTGCCGCCGTCGCCGAGGAAGTGCTTCACGCTCGCCGCGACACGGCCCTGCTGCACGGTAGTCTTGCTGCCGGGCTTGCCCTGCAGCCCCTCGACCATCGGCCCTGCATAGGCCGCGACGATTGCCGGATTCTCGGAATAGCCCTCGTAGGCGCGGCCCCAGCGGTCGTCCTGCGGGACCGCGAGCGTCGGGCCGAAGGCCCAGTGGATGCCCGAGGCGGCGGTCTCGGCGGCGGTAACCCGGCCAATCTCGCGCATCAGCTCGGGATCGTGCATCGCGCCAAGACCGCTGTTGTGCGGGAAGAGAGTCGCGCCCACGACGTTGCTGTTACCATGGACCGCGTCGATGCCAACGATCAGCGGGATCGCGGTGTGGCCAGCGCGCTTCTCCATGGCGACCTTCTCAAAGGCGCGCACGGTGTCGACCCAGGGCTTGGCGGGCGAGCGATCGGGTGCGCCGAGCGGCGGCGAGTTGCCGCCCGCAAGGATCGAGCCGAGCGGATAGTCGCGCAGGTCTTCGGGCTTGATCGCGGCGGTGTCGGCCTGGATCATCTGGCCCACCTTCTCACGCAGGCTCATCGCCTTGAGCAGCTTGGTGATGCGCGCCTCGACCTTGGGATCGATGAAATCGGAGGGGCTCTTCGCGGCGGGCCAGAGCTCGGGGTGCACCGGGGTCGGCGTCACCGCCTGAGTGGCGGTCTGTGCCTGCGCGAGTGCGGCGCTGGCACACGAAGTCAGGACGAGCGCCTGCGCGATGCGGTGAAGTTTCTTCATGACATCCTCGTTATTTCCCATCTGCCCGATCCTTAGGCGATCCCGGATGATTGCGCTACCATTTTCCCGTGAAAGAAGCCGCACGAGCCTCTTTGCCTTTTGCGCAACCCTGCTAGAGTTGCTTCATGTCCGATAGTGAGCGCAAACGCCGCAATTCACGATCCCGGCAAACCGGGGCACCCACCATTGCCGACGTGGCCGCGCTCGCCGGGGTCTCGATGATGACCGTCTCGCGCGTGATCAATGCCGAGCCCAAGGTCAGGCAATCGACCCGCGATTCGGTGAATGCCGCGATCGCCAAACTCAACTATGCCCCCAACCGCGCGGCGCGCAGTCTGGCGGGTGCGGCGCAAATCCGGCTCGGCCTGCTCTATTCGAACCCGTCCGAGGCCTTTCTCAGTGCCTTCATCGTCGGCAGTCTGGAAGAGGCCGGGCGCAGCGACGTGCAGATCATCGTGCGCAAGGTCGAGGATGACGAGGACGCGGGCCAGGCGGTCGAACGGCTGATCGCGGGCGGGATCGACGGTGTGATCCTCCCGCCGCCGATCTGCGAGGCCGATGCCGTGCTCTCGGTGCTCGAACAGGCGCACATTCCCACCGTCGCGGTGACTACGGCGCAGCCGCACGAAGGTGTCGCCGCGATCATGATCGACGACCGCAGCGCGGCGCGCGAGATGACCGCGCACCTGCTCGGCCTCGGTCACCAGCGCATCGGTTTCGTGGTCGGCCATCCCGATCTCTCGGCCAGCCACGAGCGGCTCGAGGGCTATCGCGAGGCGCTCGACCAGGCCGGGGTCGCCTTCGATCCCGAGCTCGTCGCGCAAGGCTTCTTCACCTACCGCTCCGGGCTCGATGCGGCAGAGCAGCTGCTCTCGCTGGAGGATGCGCCCTCGGCGATCTTCTGCAGCAACGACGACATGGCTGCGGCAACCGTCGCCATCGCGCATCGCCGCGGGCTCGACGTGCCGGGCGACCTCACCGTCTGCGGCTTCGACGACATCGCGCTCGCGACCACGATCTGGCCCGAGCTGACGACGATCCACCAGCCGATCACGCAGATGAGCCGGCGGGCGGTGGAACTGCTGGTGACGCTGATCCGTAACAAGAAGATCGACGAGATCGGCAACCAGCGTATCTGCGTCGAGCACAAGCTGGTGCGCCGTCAATCGGATGCCGCGCCGCGCCGTCGTCCGGTCGCGACCTCGCGCGCGATGTGAGGTGCGGCCTCAGGCCGAGCGGATGACCATGTCGAGCATCGCGCTCTCGCCAGGGAGCAGCGGCGCGGGCGCCTCGCGATTCACGGCATCGGGCATTGTCGTTTGCGGCTCGGCACAGAAGAAGTCGCGGCCCGGCGGCACGAACAGGTGCAGGTAGTCGCCGTTGTCGCTTTCGAGCAGGATGTCGCCGTCCTCGCGCGCGATCCGCAAGGTTCCTGACCAGCCGGTGTAGCAGTGATCGACGAGGTCGGCGCGCTCGAGCGGGGCGCCCTCGCTCCAGTCGCCGAGCGCATCGGCAGGGGCCGTTGCGCTCGGCAGCATTTCTTCGTCGGCGAGCCACAGGCCCTGTGCGGTGAAGGCGACTGCGGTGACTTTCTCGCGCGCGAACCACGGGTGGAAGCCGAGCCCGACCGGCTGCGGGCGGGTATCGGTGCTGGTGACCGCGAGGCTGGCAGCCAGGCCCTCAGCCGAGAGATCGAATGTCTGGCGGCAGGTGAACGCCCAGGGCCAGTCTGCGTTCGCGGGATGCTCGGTGACGAGAGTGACCCGGTTCGCGCTGCTTTCCTCCACCCGCCAATCGGCGAGCCACACCGTGCCGTGCAGCGGGTGCTTCTGTTCGGGGTGGTTGGGGGCGAGGCCGTAGCTCTCGCCCTGCCAGTCGAAGCTGCCCATCGCGATGCGGTTGGCATAGGGCGCGAGCGGGAAGCACGCGCTCTCGAAGGGCACCGCGCTGCCCTCGGGCGAAGGGCGCAGCACGTCGGCTCCGGCCCGGCGCAGCGCGCGGATCATGCCGCCGTGCACCGGGTCGATTTCGAGCTGCCATTCGCCCGCTTCGAGGATCATCCCTGCATGTCCTCGAGCTCGCGGCCACGGGTCTCCTGCACGGTCGCGCGCACGAAGAAGAACGAGACCGCTGCGGCCAACGCGTAGAACACGTAGGTCACCGATAGGCCGGGCGACTTGGCCAGCGTCGGGAAGCTGACCGAGATCGCGGCATTGGCGATCCACTGCGCGAAGCCGGCGACGGCCAGCGCCGAACCGCGGATCTGGTTGGGGAACATCTCGCCGAGCATGACCCACATGACCGGGCCCCAGCTGACGTTGAAGAAGACGACGTAGACGTTGGCTGCGATGAGCGCGATCACGCCCGCGCTGCCGGGCAGCACGACGTTGCCGTCGGGTCCGGTTGCCGCAGTCGAGAAGGCCCATGCGACGACGGCGAGCGAGACCGCCATGCCCGCCGAACCGATCAGCAGCAGCGGCTTGCGGCCGATGCGGTCGATCAGCGCGATGGTGACGAGGCAGGCGCCGATCGAGAGCGCGCCCGAGATGATGTTGATCTGAAGGGCGAAGTCCTCGGTGAAGCCGACCGCCTGCCACAGCGTGGCGCCGTAGTAGAACACCACGTTGATGCCGACGAGCTGCTGGAACACCGCGATGCCGATGCCGACCCACAGGATCGGGCGGATCTTGCCGGTGCCCTTGTCGACGAGGTCCGAGAGCTTGGGACGGTGATGGTCGGCGGCGAGCGACGCGGAAATTTCCGCGACCTTGCGCTGGGCGGTTTCGGGTCCGAACAGGCGCGTGAGGACGGCGAGCGCCTCCTCGTTACGGCCGCGCGCCACGAGATAGCGCGGGCTCTCGGGGATCGTGAGCAGCGCGAGCAGGTAGACAAGCGCCGGGATCGCCTGGAGCCAGAACATCCAGCGCCATGCCGGGAAGTCGAACCACAGGTCGGCAGTCGAACCACCGGCCCAGCGTGCCAGCACGAAGTTGGCGACGAAGGCGCCGGTGAGGCCGGTGATGATCATCACCTGCTGCACGCTGGAAAGACGTCCGCGCACGTGGGCAGGCGTCATTTCGGAGATGTAGACCGGCGAGGTCACGCTCGCCGCGCCGACGCCCAGGCCGCCGATGATGCGTGCGAAGATGAAGATGGCCGAGGACCCGGCCGCACCCGCGAGCAGGGCCGAGACGAGGAACAGCGCCGCTGCGAGCATCATCGTGCCGCGACGCCCGATCATGTCGGACAGGCGCCCTGCGATGAAGGCGCCGAACGAGGAGCCTACGAGGATCGCGCCGACATTGATGCCGATGCCCAGACTGCCGAGGTCGAAGGCGGCCTCGAGGCCGTTCTGGGTGCCGTTGATGACACCCGAATCGTAACCGAACATGAAGCCGCCGATCGTGGCGACTATGACGACGAGCGCGACGAGGCGCTTGTTGAGACTGACCGTTTCCATTGCGGCGATCCTTTCCCGGGCCTTGGCCCTGGGGATCGGGGGTTTGCTTTTCTTGTCCCGATCCCGCGTGATTTCTTCAGGTGTTTGCGCGCCTCGGCGGGGCTGCGGGGGTGTCGACCCGGAAGGTGAAGACATCGCCTGCGAGCGGTTGCTGCGCGAGCTGGTCCTCGCTCAGTCCCTGGCGCGCGCTGGTTGCGAAGGCGCTCATCCCGTCCTCGCCGCCAAGCGCGACCTTGGTGACGTTGCTGACCGGGAATCGCACCTCGTGGGTCAGCGTGCCATCGCTGGCGAAACGGCGTGCCGCCCAGCCACCGTAGAAGCCCAGCCAGACCGCCCCTTGCGCATCGCAGATCGCGCCGTCGGGATGACCCCAGTCGGCGCGGTCCTCGGTGTTGAAGTCGAGGAAGACCTCGCCTGCATCGGGGCTGCCGTCGGCAGCGATGCGGTGGCGGATCACTCTGCGCGCGAGCGTGTCGACATGGTAGACGATCGCGCCGCAAGGCGAGATCGCCGGACCGTTGGTGATCGTGATCGGAGCGATCTGCGTCGTCGTGACCGCGCCCTGGTCGAGCACGAAGACCTGCCCGGTCGCCGATTCCTCGAGATTGTCCATGGTGCCGAACCAGATCCGGCCTTCGCCGTCGATTGCCGCGTCGTTGAGGCGGTTGTCGGGAAGATCGGGCTGGGTCTCGGCAATGCGCGTGAAGCTGCCATCGGCCGGATCGAAGCGATGCGGCCCGCTGCGCAGGCCCGCGATCAGTCCCGAGGTGGCGCTGGGGAGCACCCAGCCCACGTGCTCGGGCGCCTGCCAGCGGGTCAGCTCGCCGCTTGCCGGATCGTGACGGAACACGGTGTCGCGCTTGATGTCGACGAACCACAGCGCGCCGTCGATCCAGGCCGGGCCTTCACCCAGCTCCATGCCGAGCGAGAGGAGGTGTTGGGCTTGCACTTGGCTTGAACTCCCGGTGCGTCAGCGCCAGCCGGCGTCGACGAAATAGTCGTGCCCGGTGCACATGCGCGCGCCATCCGAGCTGAGGAACAGCACGAGAGCGGCTACGTCCTGCGGCACGATGCGGCCCGAAAGGCACTGTGCCGCAACGATTTCCGCCTCGCCCTCGGGCGTGTACCACTTTTCCTGGCGCGGTGTCTTCACGTTGCCCGGGACGATCGTGTTGACGCGGATGTTGTCGCGCCCGAGGTCGCGCGCGAGGCTGCGCGTCAGGCCCGAGATCGCTGCCTTCGTCGTCTGGTAAAGGACCAGATCGGGCAGCGCGAGGTGCCAGCTGATCGAGCCGAAGTTGATGATCGCGCCGCCGCCCGCCGCGCGCATGGCCGGGGCCACGGCCTGCGCGGCGAAGAACTGGTGGCGCAGGTTCACGTTCATGCGCTCTTCCCAGAACGCGGGCGTGACTTCGTCGATGGTGTGGCGGTCGTCGTTCGCGGCATTGTTGACGAGAACGTCGATCCCGCCGAGTTCCTCGACGAGGCCCTTGATCGTGGTCTGCACCGCGTCGATGTCGGTGAGATCGAGATGGCGGTAGATCGGGGCATGGCGTGCGCCCGAAAGCCGCTTTGCCAGCGCCTCGCCGGCCTCGTCCTGAATGTCGATGAAGGCGACTTGCGCGCCCTGTGCGACGAAGCCCTCGACGAGGCCCTCGCCGATGCCGGTCGCGCCGCCGGTGATGATCACGCGGCGGTCCTGCAGGTCGGGGTAGACGGCGCTCAGGCCCTGGGGAGATGTCGTGCTCAACATGGTGGTCCTGTCAGCCGTTCAGCGGGTAAGAAGGCCGCGACGGGCGAGATTGGTGAAGAGGTCGCCGATGCCGAAGGTCCATTCGGGCGCTTCGGCGGAAGTGGTCACCGGGTTGACCAGCGTGCCCAGGCGCGGGCTCGAGATGGTCACGGTGTCGCCGACCTTGTGGGTGAAGCCGCGGCCGGGTTCGTCGCGATCCTGCGTGGGCGCGAAAAGCGTGCCGCAGAACAGCACGAGGCCGTCGGGATACTGGTGCTCGCTCATCGCCTGTCGCAGCAGGTCTTCGGGATCGCGGCTGATCTCGCGCATCGTCGAGAAGCCTTCGAGAAGGTAGTCGTCCGCAGAACCGGTGATGGTCATCGCGACGTCGGCGCTGCGCACGTCCTCGATGGTGTAGCCTTCGTCGAACAGGCGGATGAACGGCCCGATCGAGCACGAGGCGTTGTTGTCCTTGGCCTTGCCCAGCAGCAGTGCCGAACGGCCCTCGAAGTCGCGCAGGTTGACGTCGTTGCCGAGCGTCGCGCCGATCGCCTTGCCGTCGGGCCCGGCGACCATGACGATCTCGGGTTCGGGGTTGTTCCAGCTCGAATCCGAGCGCACGCCGACCGCCTCGCCATGGCCCACGGTGGCGAGCACCGGGCACTTGGTGAAGACTTCGGCATCGGGGCCGATCGCGACCTCGAGGTACTGCGACCACATGCCCTCGTCGATCAGCGTCTGCTTGAGCGCGTCGGCCTCGGGCGAGCCGGGGACGGTGGTGCGCACCGAACCGCCCAGGATTTCCTCGATCTTGCCGCGCAGCTGGGCTGCTGCGGTATGGTCGCCGCGCGCACGCTCCTCGATCACGCGCTCCAGTGCGGAAACCGCAAAGGTCACGCCGCAGGCCTTGACGCACTGCAGGTCGATCGGGCTGAGCAGGCGGACCTTCTCGAAGATTTCGAGACCGCCGAGACGTTCGCCGCCATCGCGCAGGCCACCGGCGACGAGCGCGGCGCTGGTCGGGGCGACTTGCGACATGTCGTAGACTGCGCCTTCGCGAATCAGGATCGGGGTAGGGCCATCGCCGGCATCGATGCGGCCGATGAAAATCCCGTTTTGCCAGTCTTCAGGCAGCCCCAGATCGCTGCCCGGATAATTTTTCGTCACTGCTATTCCCCTCCACAGGTGTTAGCGTTATCTATAAACCGCAAGCCAGCGTCAAGACGCGACTTTGGGAGCGGGGCGAATCGAGCCCGTCCACGACGGAGAGAGGGGAGAGAATGGCCTTCACGGGGGCATCCGGAAAAGCATTGTCTGCGCTCACATCGGCCGTGGCGATCGTCGCTGCGTTGCCATCGAGCGTGCAGGCATCCGGTGCACCTGTCGAGCGCCAGTCAGCCTCCGCATCCGTTGCATATGACTGGCAGGGCGTGCGCGTCGGCGGTGGCGGTTTCACGCCGGGCGTGATCTTCAGCCCTGTCGAGCAGGGGCTGGCCTGGCTGCGCAGCGACATGGGCGGCGCCTACCGCTGGGACGCGGCGATGCAGCGCTGGCTGCCGCTGATGGACCATGTTTCCGAAGGCAGCTTCATGGGCATCGAGAGTCTGGCTGCCGATCCGCTCGATGCGGGCACGGTCTATCTCGCTGCTGGCATGCACTGGTCCGCACCTGCCGCGATTCTGCGCTCGACCGATTATGGCAGGACATGGCGCACCACGCGCGTGCCCTTCGCTATGGGCGGCAACGAGAATGGGCGCGGCATGGGCGAACGGCTCGCCATCGATCCCTTCGATCATGAGCGTCTGTTCTACGGTTCGCGCCATCAGGGGCTGTGGGCGAGCGAGGACGCGGGAGCCAGCTGGCACCGCGCCGAAAGTTTTCCGGTTGCAGGGCTCGGCCTGCCCGAGGGGCGGCGCGAGACCCACGGCGGCTTGTCCTGGGTCGTCTTCGATCCGCGCCATGAAGGGCGCGTCTTTGTCGGCAGTACCGATCCGGGTGTGCGCCAGGTGTTCCGCTCTGACGACGGTGGCACAAGCTGGCAGGCGATCCCGGGCGGGCCCGGAGACGACGGCCTGCTCCCGGTCAAGGCCGCGCTCGGCAGTGACGGCGTGCTGACCGTGACCTGGTGCGATGGCATCGGCCCCAATGGCATCACCCGCGGCGCGGTCTGGCGCTACGACAGCGGTGCGCAGACCTGGCTCGACGTGACCCCGCTCAAGGGTGGCGATGCGCCTGTCGGTGGCTACATGGGCGTCGCCGTCTCGGCGCAGGACCCCAGGTACATCGCCGTCAGTACCGTCGATCGCGGTGACCCGGTCGATACCGTCTGGCTCTCGCGCGACGGCGGGACGCACTGGGACCCCTTGTGGAAGCGCTCGGTGCGCGACGTTTCGGCAACGCCCTTCCTCGACTTCGGGGGCAAGGCCAATTTCGGGCACTGGATCGCGGGGCTCGCCATCGATCCTTTCGACAAGAGCCACGCCGCCTACGTCACTGGCGCCACGGTCTACGCCACCGACGAGCTCGCCAGGCCGGACACGATGCACTGGAAGCCCTGGACGCGGGGGATCGAGCAGACCGCGATCATCACGCTCACCAGCCCGACCGGCGGTGCGCATCTCGTCTCGGGTTTTGGCGATATCGGCGGGTTCCGGCACGACGACTTCACCGTCTCGCCCACGACGCAGCACGTGAACCCGTTCCTGTCGAACACCAATACGCTCGACTACGCAGGTCTGGCGCCGCAGGTCATGGTCCGCTCGGGCAACACCCATGCGCGCGTGGTGCCCGACACCTCGCTCGCCTATTCGCTCGACGGGGCGAGCAGCTGGACGCCGCTGCGCCTGCCAGCAGGCACGCCGAGCGGCGCCGGCAAGCCTTTGCCCGAGGCCACCGGCGATGCCGCGATAACGGTGAGCGCGGACGGCGAGAGCTTCCTTGTCGAGGCAGGTACGCCGCTCGTGACCCGCGATCGCGGCGCAAGCTGGCAGGCGGTCGAAGGGCTGCCATCGCGTTCGCGCGTCACGGCCGACAAGCGCGATGCCACGCGTTTTTATGCGCTCGACTTCGCGCGCGGTTATCTCGTACGCAGCGACGATGGCGGCGCCAGCTTCCAGCGCGTTGCCGGGCGCGGACTGCCTGCAGACCTGAGCGCTGCGCGCTCGACCAACCGCGAGGCACCGCCGCCCCTCCTTGCCGAACCGGCGCGCGCCGGGGCCTTGTGGCTCAACCTCGGCGGAGACCTGTGGCACAGCGAGGATGCGGGCGAGACCTGGACGCGTACCGGGCAGGGCATTGCGATCGAGCGCTATGGTCTGGGCAAGCCCGCGAAGGACGCTCTCGAGCCTGCACTCTACGCGCTGGGCACCAAGGCTGGTCTGCGCGCGATCTGGCGCTCGCTCGACGGCGGGGCGCAGTGGCAGCGCATCAACGACGACGCGCACCAGTGGGGCATGCGCATCCGCGTGATTTCAGGGGACCCGCGCCTGTTCGGGCGGGTCTACATCGGAACCGATGGCCGGGGCATCGTCTATGGCGATCCGGCGGAGGGAGAGGAATGAAAAAGACCGCATTGATCGCGTCGCTGGCGATGGCCGCCAGTGTCTTCGCACAGGCACCCGCATGGGCGGCGGGTAGTACCTTGCCGCGTATCGAAAGCAAGGGTGGCAAGCACGCGCTGATCGTCGATGGCGAGCCTTACCTGATGCTCGGAGCACAGGCCAACAACTCGAGCAACTATCCGGACATGCTCGATGCGGTCTGGCCGGTGCTCGAGGCGATGCATGCCAATACGCTCGAGATCCCGGTTGCGTGGGAGCAGGTCGAGCCGGTCGAGGGCAAGTTCGACTTCACTTACCTGCAGGCGCTGCTCGATGCCGCGCGCGCCCACGACAAGCGCGTGGTGCTGTTGTGGTTCGGCACCTGGAAGAACACCAGCCCGAGCTACACGCCGGCCTGGGTCAAGCTCGACAACAAGCGCTTCCCGCGCATGAAGGCGCCCGACGGCTCGGACCACTACGTGCTGACGCCGCTGTCGCAAAGCACGCTCGATGCCGACCGCCGCGCCTTCGTGAAGGTCATGGAATTCTTGCGCGACCACGATCAGCAGAACACCGTGATCATGGTCCAGCCCGAGAACGAGACCGGTTCCTATCGCGTGCCGCGCGATTATTCGGCGGCCGCGGACAAGCTCTTCGCGCAGAAGATCCCGGCGGTGCTGGCGAAGAAGACGGGCAAGTCGGGCACCTGGGAGCAGGCTTTCGGCAAGCAGGCCCCGCGCGCCTTCCAGACCTGGCACGTTGCGCATTTCGTCAACGAGGTCGCCAAGGCGGGCCGCGCGGTCAAGGACCTGCCGATGTACGTCAATGCCTCGCTTGCAGGGCCCTCGAACGTGCCCGATCCGACCGGTGTCGCCAGCGGCGGTCCGCAGTGGGACGTGCTCGACATCTGGAAGGCGGCCGCGCCCGACATCGACTTCGCCGGACCCGACATCTACGACCGCGACAGCGCCAACATCGTTGCCTACCTCGACAAGTACAACCGCGCGGACAACGCGCTGATGGTGCCCGAGATCGGCAACGCCAAGGAATTCGCGCGCTTCTTCTGGCCGACCATCGGCAAGGGCGGGATCGGCTTTGCACCCTTCGGCATGGATGCGACCGGTTTCTACAACTACCCGCTCGGTGCGCGTGCGCTCGACGAGGAGACGATGGGGGCCTTCGCGCTGCCCTACGCGACGCTCGAACCGATCATGCGCGACTGGGCGAAGATCGCCTTCACCCGCCCGATCTGGGGCGCGGCCAAGCCCGACGACGGCGCGGCGCGCGAGACGGTGATGGGCAAGTGGAAGATCAGTGCCGACTGGGGCCAGTGGCAGTTCGGCGAGAAGGACTGGACCTGGCTGCCTTCCGAGCCGCCCGAATGGGCCGATGAGCCGGTGGGCGGTCTCGCCGTGGCGCAGCTCTCGGACACCGAATACCTCGTCATGGGCGATCACGTGCGCGTGAGGTTCAGCCCCGCGAACGGCGAGACCAACGGCGTCGTCCTCTCGGTCGAGGAAGGCACCTTCGAGGACGGCAAGTGGGTCACCTCGCGCGTGTGGAACGGCGATCAGACCGATTACGGCATCAATCTCATCGACAGGCCGCAGGTGCTCAAGGTCACCACCGGCTTCTATTCATCCAAGTAAGCTCGGTTAGAGCGATCAGGCCGCAAGGGCAGGGGATAAGACCATGAAGTTTCTGAAATTGTCAGCATTGCTCGCGGGTTCCGCGCTGTGCTCGGTGCCCGCGCTTGCGGCCAGTGTCGAGAAGGTCGATGGCGGTGTCGTCGTCACGCCCGATAGCGGTCCCTCCGACAAGGTGAGCGTCACGCTGCACGGCGATGGCATCTTCCACGTCGTCGCTCACGCAAAGGGGCTCAAGGCACCTGCGGCCAATGCCAGCCTGATGGCGCCCAACCCGCCCAAGGCCGGAGCCTTCACCGTCAGCGACCAGAACGGCTACGTCTACATCAGCGCCGCCAAGGCGGTCGCGGCGATCGACAAGGCCTCGGGCCAGGTGCGCTTCTACGATGCCAAGGGTCAGGAACTGCTCGCCGAATCCGCCCCGACCGCGTTCACCCAGACCTCGGCCGACGGCAAGCCCTACGTCACCGTCTCGCAGCAGTTCAACCGCGGCACCGACGAGGGCCTCTACGGTCTGGGCCAGCACCAGCAGGCGGTCATGGACTTCAACGGCAAGGACGTCGAACTTGCCCAGCACAACATGGACATCGGCACCCCCTTCGTCGTCTCGACGAAGAACTACGGGTTGCTCTGGGACAACGAGAGCATCACCCGCTTCGGCAACCCGATGCCCTACAAGCTGGTCGGTGAAGCCGATGGCCTGAAGGTAACCTCGGACGGCAAGCCGGGCTTCAAGGCGCAGTACTTCCTCGACGGCAAGCTCGCGGTCGAACAGACCGAAGCCTCGATCGACTACCAGTACATCGAGGATCAGGCCAAGTGGCCCGAGGCCGCCAAGGCCAAGACCGAGGCTGCAACCGAGGGCCAGAACACCGCCGGCAACGCGGTGCAGACGCAGACCGTGGTCTGGACCGGCACGGTGCACCCGGACAAGACCGGCGTGCAGCAGTTCCAGCTCTACGGCTCGAGCTACTTCAAGGTCTACGTCGACGGCAAGCTGGTGCTCGATCGCTGGCGCCAGAACTGGAACCCCTGGTACGCCGATTTCGAAGTGCCGATGACCGCGGGCAAGCCTGCTGAGATCCGCATCGAGTGGGAGCCCAACGCGGGCTACATGGCGCTGCTCCACAAGGACCCGATGCCCGAGGCGGACCGTCACTCGGTCTGGTTCACCAGCGAGGTCGCGCGCGACAAGGACTACTGGTTCATCCCCGGCAAGGACATGGACGGCGTGATCGCGGGCTATCGCCAGCTTACCGGCAAGTCGGAAATGATGCCCAAGTGGGTCTACGGCTTCTGGCAGTCGCGCCAGCGCTACGAAGATACCGACCAACTGCTCGACGTGCTGCACACCTATCGCCAGCTCAACTACCCGATCGACAACATCGTGCTCGACTGGCGCTACTGGAAGGACGACGCCTGGGGCAGCCACGATTTCGACGAGACGCGCTTCCCCGATCCCAAGGCGATGGTGGACGACGTTCACAAGAACAACGCCGAGATCATGATCTCGGTCTGGCCCAAGTTCTATCCCACGACCGACAACTACAAGGAACTCGATGCCGCAGGCGCGATGTACCACGGCAACGTCGAGCAGGGGAACAAGGACTGGGTTGGCGTTGGCTACCTCAACTCGTTCTACGATCCCTATTCGCCCAAGGGGCGCGAGATCTTCTGGGACCAGATCGAAAAGAAGATCGCGGTCAAGGGCTTCGATGCCTGGTGGGCCGACGCTTCGGAGCCCGACCTGCACTCGAACCTCTCGATCGAGAAGCGCATCGACACGATGGGCCCGACGGCGGCTGGCCCTGCGGCGGAGTTCTTCAACTCCTACCCGCTGATGAACGCGCAGTCGTTCTATGACGGCTGGCGTTCCTACAAGCCCAACGTGCGCCCGTTTCTGCTTACGCGTTCGGGCTTTGCCGGGCTCCAGCGCTACAGCTCGGCCGTGTGGTCGGGCGACGTCGCGACGCGCTGGTACGACCTCGAGGCACAGATCTCGGCGGGCGTGAACACCGCGATGTCGGGCTTTGCGAACTGGACCCACGACATCGGCGGCTTCTCGGTCGAGCCGCGCTGGACCGTGGAGAACCCGACGCCGGAAGACCTTGCCGAGTGGCAGGAGCTGAACTTGCGCTGGTTCCAGTTCGGCGCCTTCAGTTCGCTGTTCCGCAGCCATGGCGAATACCCCTACCGCGAGATCTTCGAGATCGCGCCTGAAGGGTCCGACATGCGTGCCTCGATGGTGTGGTACGACAAGCTGCGCTACCGCCTCATGCCCTACATCTACACGCTTGGCGCCGACACCTACATGAAGGACGGTTCGATCATGCGCGGCATGGTCATGGACTTCCCGAATGACGCCAAGGCGCGCAAGATCAACGACCAGTTCCTGTTCGGCAAGGCCTTCCTCGTCGCTCCGGTGGCCGAGTACCAGGCTCACGAGCGCGATGTATGGTTCCCGGGCCAGGGCGTGACCTGGTACGACTTCGAGAGCGGCAAGACCTATCAGGGCGGCACGTCCGCCACGGTCCCTGCACCTGCCGAGCGCATGCCGCTGTTCGTTCGGGCAGGCTCGATCGTGCCGATGGGCCCGGTCATCCAGTACGTCGACGAGAAGCCCGAGGCTCCCGTCACGCTGGTGATCTACACCGGTGCCGACGGGTCGTTCTCGCTCTACAACGATGACGGACGCACCGAGAGCTACAAGACCGGCGCCTACGAGCGCATGCCGATCGCTTACGACGATGCCACCGGCACCGTCAGCATCGGCGCGCGCGAGGGCAAGGGCTACGAGGGCATGCCCAAGTCGCGCAAGGTCCGCATCAAGTGGATCGCGCCCGGCCAGAGCGTGGCCGAGGAAACCGGATTCGACGTCGAGACGACGTGGACCGGCAAGGCGCTGCAGGTGAAACACCCGCAGCGCTGACGGACCGGCCTGTCCCGCCCTCCTCCTCCAAACAAGGCGGGGCAGGCCTGTCTTCCCATTTTTCAACGGGCTGTGCGGACATAGCGGTCCGAAAACGATAACGGAACAGGCGGAGAGTGCCGAGATGAGACAGTTTACCCCGGATCGGCGCGGATTCATCGCGGCAACGCTTGCAGGCGGACTGACCGGCGGCGTCTCTAGCCGTGCACTTGCCGCTGCCGGCACCATGGCGCCGGGCGCGGTATCCTCGGGCGCGATCGCTACCGGCCCGGTAGAGCCGAGCTGGAATTCGCTCGTCGCCAACTACCGCTATCCCGACTGGTTCCGCGACGCCAAGTTCGGCATCTGGTCGCACTGGGGGCCGCAGTCGGTACCCGAGCAGGGCGACTGGTACGGGCGCTTCATGTACATGCAGGGCCACCCGATGTACGAGCATCACCTGAGGACTTACGGCCACCCCGCCGATACCGGGATGATGGAGGTCCAGAACAAGTGGACGGCGGACAAGTGGGACCCCGAGGCGCTGATGGACCGCTTCGTCAAGGCGGGCGCGAAGTACTTCGTCAGCCTTGCCTGCCACCACGACAATCTCGACTGCTACGATTCCGCGCACCACGATTGGAACTCGCTGCGGGTTGGCCCTAGGCGCGATGTCGTCGGCACCTGGGAGAAAGTGGCGCGCAAGGCCGGCCTCAAGTTCGGCGTCTCGAACCACACCTCGCATGCCTGGCACTGGTACCAGCCCGCCTATGCCTACGATCCCGAAGGGCCGCGCAAGGGCGAACGCTACGACGCCTATCGGCTGAGCAAGGCCGACGGCAAGGGCAAGTGGTGGGAGGGCCTCGATCCGCAGGCGCTCTATACCGGACGCTACGCGGTCGCGCCCGATGGCATCGACACCATCGAGGCGATGAACGAATGGCACGATAAGAACGATGGCCAGTGGGTCGAGACGATCCCGCCCGGCGGCGAGGATTTCGCGCGAGAGTGGCTGCTGCGCCAGATCGATCTCGTCACCAAGTACAAGCCCGACTTCTGCTACATGGACAACCACGAGTTGCCCTTCGGCCAGTACGGTCTTGCGGCGGCTGCGGACTACTACAACCGCTCGATTGAATGGCACGGCAAGATCGACGTGGTACTGACCGGCAAGCAGCTCAAGCCCCATGCCCGCTTCGGGCTGGTGCAGGACGTCGAGCGCGGCTTCACCGACCATCTCTGGGACGAGCCCTGGCAGACCGACACCTGCATCGGCGACTGGTTCTACAACCGCGCACGTTTCACCGACAAGTCCTACGTTCCCGCCGAGGCGGTGGTCCAGCGCCTCGCCGACGTCGTCTCGAAGAACGGCAACCTGCTGCTCTCGGTACCCCAGCGCGGTGACGGTACAATCGATGCCGAGGAAGAGAAGATCCTCGACGACCTCGCGCGCTGGTTCGCGGTCAACGGCGATGCCGTTTATGGCTCGCGCCCCTGGCACATCTACGGCGAGGGGCCGACCGAGCTGCAGGTCGGCATGCAGAACGAAGGCGGCTTCAAGGGCTTTGGCCCGGGCGACGTGCGCTTCACCACCAAGGACGGCGCGCTCTACATGTTCGTGCTCGCACGGCCCGAAGGCGCGCTTTCGGTGCGCTCGCTCGGCCATCGGGCGATGGCACGCGCGGGCAAGGGCCGCATCGAGCGCGCGACGATGCTCGGCGGCGGCGAGGTCGCGATGCGCCAGACCGGTGATGCTACCGCGTTCGACATTCCGCAAGGCGCGCTCTTCGTGCCGGTGATCCGCCTCGAGGGCCGGGGCCTCGTCTGAGCGGCGAGGCAAGAACGTGAATATGGGAGAGACAGGACATATGACGCGCAGACTGCGCCCGATGCTGGCTTCTGTGGCAGCCGTGACGTCGCTTCTGGCGGGCAGCCCCGCAGCCCTTGCTGGTGAAATTCCGCATATCGCCGAGAAGGACGGTCGCCACGCGCTGATGGTCGATGGCGCACCGTTCCTGATGCTCGGCGCGCAGGCCAACAACTCCAGTTCGTGGCCCGCCGCCTTGCCCGAGGTATGGCCGGCGATGAAGGCCATGCACGTCAACATGCTCGAGATTCCGGTCGGCTGGGAACAGGTTGAGCCGGTCGAGGGGCAGTTCGACTTTGCCATCGTCGACACCCTGCTCGAACAGGCGCGCGCGCATGACGTGCGGCTGGTTCTCCTGTGGTTCGCGACCTGGAAGAACACCAATCCGCAGTACACCCCGCGCTGGGTCAAGCTCGACAACGACCGCTTCCCGCGCATGCGCAAGCCAGACGGCACGCTGCACTACGCGCTCTCTCCCCATGGCGAGGAGACACTCAAGGCCGATGCGCGCGCCTTTTCACGCCTGATGCGCCATCTTGCCGAGGTCGATCCCGAGAATACGGTGATCATGGTGCAGGTCGAGAACGAGCCGGGCTCCTATGGCCTTGCCCGCGACCATTCGCGTGAGGCCGATGCCCTGTTCGCGGGGCAGGTGCCCGCAGCGCTGCGCAAGCGGACCGGCAAGGGCGCGGGCACCTGGCGCGACCTCTACGGGCGCGATGCCGAGCTCTACTTCCAGACCTGGCACCTCGCGCGCTACATCGACACCGTCGCGGCGGCGGGCAAGGCGGAGAAGGCACTGCCGATGTACGCCAATGCCGCGCTGACCGGCTCGCCTTTCGAGTGGCAGGACCCCAACACCTATGCGAGCGGCGGTCCGGCGAACACGGTGGTCGACGTCTACAAGGCCGCGGCTCCCAACCTCGACCTCGTCGCGCCCGACATCTACACGACCGAGCACGCCCGGTACCTGGGCTTCCTCGACAAGTACGATCGCAAGGACAATGCGCTGTTCGTGCCCGAGACCGGCCATGCGCGCGACTATGCCCGTTTCTTCTTCGAGGCGATGGGGCGCGGCGCGATCGGATGGTCGCCCTTCGGGATCGATCGCTTGCGCTATCTGCCCAGCTATCCGGTCACCTCCAAGCTCAACGACGAGGCGCTGGTCCCGTTCTCGGCCAACTATGCGCTGTTCGAGAACATGGACCGGCTCTGGGCCCGGCTGGCCTTCGCGGGCAAGACCTGGGGCGCGGCGGAACCCGAGGACCCCGAGCAGGGCCACGAGCAGGTTCTCGCACTCGGCAAATACGCGGCCAAGATCAGCTACGGGCGCGGCGACTGGGGAATGTCCGAGGCGAAGGGCAATGACTGGCCCAAGGGCGGCGTCGCCATCGCCGAGATCGCACCCGACGAATACCTCGTCACCGGCCACTTCGCGCGCGTCGATTTCGCCATGGCCTATCCCAAGAGCGCCAACCTGATCCTCGACCGGGTCGAGCAGGGTCACTACGACGAGAAGGGCCAGTGGATCTTCGAGCGCGTCTGGAACGGCGATCAGGTCGACTGGGGGCTCAACTTCACCGCCGCCAACCAGGTGCTCCACGTCAGGCTTTCCAGCTACCCGATCCGCTGAGCTGGTGCCGCCACAAGCTCACGCTCCGCCACAGGTCTGGCCCGGAGGGCAGGGCGGGGGACCGCCTGCACCGCCGCCCGGTCCACCTGCTCGACCGGGCCCTTGCTTTTCGCCGTCGCGCGGGCGCAGCTCGTCCATCGAGAGCGCGCCGTCGCCGTTCTTGTCCGCCGCCTCGAAACGCTTGGCTTCGTAAGCGAGCAATTCCTCGAGCGAGAGCCCGGCGTCGTAATTGGTGTTGGCAGCCGCGATCACGGTACCGCTCAGCGGTTCGATCAGGTCGAGAAGCGCGAAGGCGTTGTCGCCCTTTACCCCGGGCGCGAGGGCATCGGTGATGATCGCGGCGCGCGCGCCCATGGCGGCACGCTCGTCGCTGGCTGCCGAACCCATGCTGCTTTGCCAGGCGACGAATTCGGCCTGCGAGATCATCTTGTCGCCGTCGCTGTCGAGTGCCGCGAAGCGCTCGAGGATGACCGCCTCGCGCCGCGCCGCGATGACCGCGCGCAGTTCGTCGAGGGTGACGATGCCGTTGCGGTCGGCATCGCCGGCTTCGAACATAGTAGCGACGATCTTGTCGTAGGCGTGACGTTTGACCGGCTTGGGGGCGCGGGGCTTGCCGCCACCCGGACCGCTGCCGGGGGCGCCCGGGCCACCGGGACCGCCGCCCCCGCCCATGCCACTTCCGCCCATGCCCCCGCCTCCCATGCCGCCGGGCATGCTCTGGGCGAGGACGAGGGGAGACTGGACGAGCAGCATGGCCGCGAGAACGAGAGAAATCTTGCGCATGCCGCACGCCCTGCCTGCCGCGCGTCGCGGGCATATTTCAGCCTTGTCGCAAGTTGTATCCCCGTTGCGAATGCAAGAAGGGCGCCCCTTGCGGGAGCGCCCTTCCTGGTTCTTGCGATGAAGACGTGCTGCAGCGCTTACTTGGGCGCGAGCACCATCAGCATCTGGCGGCCTTCCATGCGCGGATAGGCTTCCACCTTGGCGATCTCGGCGCAGTCGTCCTGGACGCGGCGCAGCAGGTTCATGCCCAGCTGCTGGTGCGAGAGTTCGCGGCCGCGGAAACGCAGGGTTACCTTGACCTTGTCGCCATCCCCGATGAAGCGGTGGATGTTGCGCATCTTCACGTCATAGTCATGATCGTCGATGTTCGGACGCATTTTGATCTCTTTGATCTCCTGCGTCTTCTGCGTCTTGCGCGCGGCGTTGGCCTTCTTCTGCGCCTCGTAGCGGAACTTGCCGACATCGAGGAACTTGCACACCGGCGGATCGGCGTTGGGCGATACCTCGACGAGGTCGAGGCCGACGTCGGCAGCGCGTTCGATCGCGTCACGCGTCGACAGCACGCCGATGTTCTCGCCGTTCTCGTCGATTACGCGGACCTTGTCGGCCTGAATGAACTTGTTGTAGCGCGGTCCGCTCTTGACCGGTGGCGCCATCATGCGCCGGGGTGGGGGTGCTATAAGCGTTCTCCTGAGTCGTTACAGAATAGTCGTGCGAATTCGGGGCTCATTAATGCGAATCGGCCTCGCACGCAAAGTGCGATTTTCACGTTTTTTCGCGATGTGCCCCGGCCGGTCTCACCAGCCTTGCCCACCATATGGGTATTCAGGCCGCGTTTCGCCAGAGGGGATAGCGCAGAAGCCTGCCCTTGGCGGGCAGGACCGCGTCGATTGCAGCGGCAGGTTGCAGCGCCGAGACGATGGCAGGGTCGCCCGCGTCCATCCCGCCGGTCAGCGCGCCATAGGCAGGCAGGATCATGCGGGTGTCGCTGACCACGCCGCAGGCCCTTGCGATACGGCGACCGCGCGCGGTTACCGTGAGGCGCGGATGAAAGTGGCCCGAAAGCTCGGGCGCGCGCGAGCCGCGCTTCGCCTCGTGGCGCAGCATGACGCCGCCAAGTTCCAGTTCCTCGAGGCAGGTGCCGCCTGCGCTCTCACCCAGATGCGGATCGTGGTTGCCTGTGATCCAGACCCAGTCGAGCGCGCGCACCAGCGCATCGAGCATGCCTGCAGCGTGAGGCTCGAGCCGCGCCGGTCCTTCGCTGTCGTGGAAGTTGTCGCCGAGCGCGAAGACGCGTCGCGCACCGGTCATGCGCACTGCCCGCGCGAGACGCTCGAGCGTCTCGCGGCTGTCGTAGGGCGGCAGCATCTGGCCGCCGCGCGCATAGTGGCTGGCTTTTTCGAGGTGCAGGTCGGCTACCAGCAGCGCATGCTCGCGCGGCCAGTACAGCGCGCCGGGCCGACCGCGCTCGCCTTCGAGGAGGACGAGTTCGTGCGTGCAGAACGAAAAGGGAACCATGGCTTTTCCTTGCCGTAGCCGCCCCGATTTGGCAAGCGCCGGTCGTATGAGGACATCGATATGACCGACTGGAGCCCTTACACCATCCGCGCCGCTGCCTGGTTCGAATCCTTGCGCGATGCGATCTGCGCGGAATTCGAGGCAATCGAGCGCGAGGCCGGGTCCGAGGCAGCCTTCACCTACACCGACTGGAAGCGCGAAGGTGTGGGCGGCGAGGACGAGGAAACCGGCGGTGGCACGCGCGGAGTGATGAAGGGGCGCGTCTTCGAGAAGGTCGGGGTCAACATCTCGACCGTCCACGGTGCCTTCGCCCAGGAATTTGCCGGTTCGATCAACGGCGCCTCTGCCGACCAGCCGCAGTTCTCGGCGACCGGGATCAGCCTCGTCGCGCACATGGCGAACCCGCACGTGCCTGCGGTGCACATGAACACGCGCTTCCTGACCACCACTAAGGCCTGGTTCGGCGGTGGCGGAGACCTCAACCCGCCGATCCCCTACGAAGAGGATACCGCCGAGTTCCACGCGGCCTTCAAGGCGGCATGCGATGCCCATGGCCCCGATTACTACGAGCGCTTCAAGGCCTGGGCGGACGACTACTTCTATATCCCCCACCGCCAGGTCCACCGCGGCGTGGGCGGGATCTTTTACGATCACCTCGAATGCCCCGACGAGGCGGGCTGGGAGGCCAACTTCGCCTTCACGCAGGCGGTCGGGCGCGCGTTCCTCGATGTCTTCCCGCGCCTCGTGCGAAAGCGCATGGGGATGGACTTTACCCCCGCCGACAAGTCGCAGCAGCTCGAATGGCGCGGCCGCTATGCCGAGTTCAACCTCGTCTATGACCGTGGCACGCTGTTCGGCCTCAAGACCGGCGGCAACATCGACGCGATCCTGATGAGCCTGCCGCCCGAGGCGACCTGGAGCTGACCGGGGTGGGCGGGCCGCGCCGGTTCGCGCCGCGCCCGGTCAGGCTTCGCGGTAGTAGGACTGCGGGGCAGAGGCGTCCTGCACCTCGTAGGCGAACCATGTCGCGCCCGCATGGTCGTATACCTGCACCGCGCCGTTCTCGACCCTTGCGGTGAAGTGCGTTGCCGAGGCCCGGTCGTAGCCGGTGACCTCGCCATTCTCGAGGGCGAACGAGATCCACGTGCGCTCCTTGGCAACGAGGATATCGGGCAGCGTTCCCCCGAACTTGGTGCCGCTCTCGGCATCGACGCCTTGCACGGCATTGTCGCGCGCCTCGGCGGCGACGCGCAGGTCGCGCGCGGCGGTGTGGTCGTAGAGGCCGGCGACCTTCTTTCCGGTGACGAGGGCGAAGGCGGTCGCGGCGACGATCGCGCGGGTGTGGGGGGCTAGCATGCGCGCACTTGGCACCCGGAGCGGGGCGGGATCAAGCGCGATCTATCGCTTGCGCCGCTATGGCTCGCGGCTCTGCGCGCTCGGCAGGTGAGGAGAACGAGGAGGGTGCAGGTCACGCCCCCGACGTGCCCTGCACCCGCCCTGTCCGAAAACCCGTTCCCCGTCAGGCCTCGGCGAAGCGTCGCGTGCCCCACGCGACGCTTCGGCTTTCGTCGCTCGCGCGCGTGTCGCCGCGCGTGGTGACGCTTTCCATGAAGTGCCAGGTGCCGCGCACCGTCTCGTTCGTCAGTTCGAGCGATACGTAGCCGCGCCGGCTGGTGTCGCACAGCGAGAGGCCGGCGTTGGCCTCCTGGATCGCCCGGGCGAGCAGCTTGGGATCGGTGCCGGGCAGGTAGGTCTCGAAGCCGGGCGAAGTGACCGAGTGCCCCGCATATTCGACCCCGACGGGCGCACCCTCGAGGCTGAGGTTCTGGCCCCAAGCATTGTGGCTGTCGCCCGAGAGCACGACGAGATTGGCCTCGGCCTCTCGCGAAGCGCGCAGCAGGCGTTCGCGCGCGGCGGGATAGCCGTCCCACGAATCCATGTTGTAGGGCAGGCCGAGCTTGGCCGCCGCGGCGATTGCGGTCAGCGCCTGCCTGGCCTTGGCGGGTACGTCGGCGGTTACGAGGTCAGCGAGTTGTGCGGGCGCCTTGAGCGGCCCCATCACGATCTGCTGCGCAAGCACCTGCCAGCGCGTACCCGCTTTCGCCGACGCGCGGATGCCCTCGTTCAGCCACTGCTCCTGCTTCATGCCCATGACGGTGCGCTGAGGGTCCTGCCAGGCGCCGTCGCGGAAAGTGGCAAGCGAGCGGGCGACGTCGGCGGGGCCGTTGGCAAGCATCGCCTTGCCGAGGTCGAGCTGTTCGACACGGCCGGTGACGCGCGTTTCGGGACGGAACAGGGTCGCCAGCGAACCGATCTGGAAGCTGTTGTAGGGCGTGTCGGAGACCGGCATCCACTCGCGGTAGACGCGCTCGGCGATGGCCTTGCGCGCGGCCCATGACCCTTCGCTCTCGCTCTGGTGGTTCTCGGCGCCGTCCTTCCAGGCATCGTTCGCGAGCTCGTGGTCGTCCCACTGCGCCAGCACCGGAAAGCGCTGGTGCAGCAGTTGCAGGTCCGGGTCGGCGCGGTAGGCGGCGTAGCGCAGGCGATAGTCGGCGAGCGTCAGGATCTCGTGGTCGGGCGCGAGATGGCGTCCGGGCACGGGCACCTCGGGATAAGTGCCGGGGCCGTATTCGTAGATGTAGTCGCCGACGTGGACGAGCAGATCGAGGTCTTGGCGCGCAGCGGCGTGGCGGTACGCGTTGAACCAGCCATAAGGCAGGTTCGAGCACGAGAAGAGGCCAATGCCGAAGCGCGCGCAATCGGCGGTGGGCAGCGTGCGGGTGCGCCCGGTCGCGCTGGTCGTGCCGTCCGGGGCGATGAAGCGGAAGAAGTACCAGCTGTTGGGTTCGAGCCCGTCGACGGTGATCTTGGCGCAGCAGTCGTGGCTGGGCGAGGCGACGACCTCACCGCCCGATACGACTTGCGTGAAGGCCTGGTCACGCGCGACTTCGGCGCGCAGCGTGGTGTCGCCCGCCGCAGCATAGCGTGTCCACAAGAGGACGGAGCTGCCCGAGGGTTCGCCGCTCGCAACGCCATGGGTGAAGCCGCGCGCGGTGAGGATCGCGGCGACGCCGGGGGTCGCCAGCGCGGCAAGGCCGAGGGTGCCTGCCTTGAGCAGCAGGCGGCGGTCGAGGTCGAGGAGGGGCATGGCTGGGGAGGGCCTTCCTTGCATCGGGCAAAGGGAAGGGGCCGGGAAACCAAAGTCCCCCGGCCCCTCGTCGGTCTGGTCAGAAGCGTGCCTTGACCTGCACGCCGTAAGTGCGCGGCTCGGCAGGGATGAAGGTCGGGTGCCCGAAGGCGCCGCCGGTGTTGCCCGCATCGAGGAGGTAGCGTTCGTCGAAGAGGTTACGCGCCCAGCCCGCGATCTCGTACTGGCCGTTGGCGAAGGTCACGCCGCCGCGCAGGTTGGCAAGCGTCACGCCCGGCTGGCTGATCGCCTCGGTGTTGGGCGTCTCGAAGTAGATCTTCGAGCGGTAGGTGACGCTGGGCGAGAGGAACAGGCCGACGGTTTCGGTCACCGGGGCGTCGATGATGAGGCCTGCCGCTGCCTGCCACTCGGGCTGGAGGCGGAAACGCGATCCGGCAAGGTTGCCGTTCTCCGGATCGTCGTCGATGCCACCGTCGATCCAGCCGCCGTTGGCGTAGGCGCGCAGCCAGGAGGTCGGCTTGATCTCAACCTCTGCCTCGACACCCAGATTGCTGGCCGAGCCCGCGCTCACCGTGCGCGCGTTGCCGCCCGCTTCGATCACGGTAACCTGAAAGTCGGTGTACTGCTGGTAGTAGACGCCGAGCGAGCCGGAGAAGATGCCGCTCGCCAGCTTCACGCCGCCCTCGTAGTTCCACACGGTCTCGTTGCCGACCTCGTTGGTACCCGCATAGCGTGCGCCGGTGTCGGCATCGGTGAGCGTGGTCACCTGGACCGAGGGCGAACGGCGCCCCTTGGAGACGGTGGCGTAGAGATTGACCGCGTCGGTCACGCGCAGCAGCGCGTTGAAGCGCGGCAGGAACGCAGCATAGCTGCGGTCGGCGTAGACCACTTCACCATCGGTGTTGGCGTAGGGCAGCAGCGGCTGGCCGTAGATCGGGGCGACCGGCTGATAGGTCGAATAGCCCGAGCGGCGCTGCTCGATGAGGACGCGCGCGCCGGCGTTGATTTCGAGCGCCGGGGTCGGGATCCAGGTCGCCTCGCCGAACATCGACCAGGACTGGTTGCGGCCTTCGTTCTGGAACCAGCTGGCATAGGGCGCGCTGTCGATCAGGCCGCCAGTGGCAAGGCCGGTGGCGAGCGCGGCGGGCACGGAATTGTCGGGCGCGACGCAGCCAAGGCCGGGGATGATGTTCGCCGTGCACTGCAGGTAAGTGCCGACTTCGCTGGAGAAGGGCACGTACTGGCGCGTGTCCTCGATCATGTAGTTCCAGCCGAAGTGGGCGCGCCACGCATCGTCCGAATAGGCGAAGCGGCCCTCGTGGCTGAACTGCCAGCCGTCAGCCTGTTCGGCGAATTCCAGATAGGAGGCGGCCGAACCATCGGCGTCGAAGACTTCCAGCGAATCGAAGTCGCGGTAGCCGTTGACGGTGGTGAAGCTCCAGCCGTCCGCGAAGTCCCAGTTGAACGTGAAGTTGACGTCGTAGACGTCACGGTCGAGGCCCAGCTTGTCCTTGCCCAGGACTTCCTGCGAATTGGGCGAGCCGCCCAGGTACGCATCGCCGTAGACGTCGTTCACCGCGGTCGAGCCGAGCGTGCGCGAGAGGAACGGCGTGCCCGAGTTGCGCTGGCGGTCGTAGGTGAAGACGAGGTCCGCGGTGATGTCCGGGGTGGGGGTGAAGCGCAGCGATCCGCGCACGCCCAGCGTGTTGATGCCGTAGAGGTCGTCCTGGTCGGGCGCGAGGTTCTTCACGTAGCCGTCGCGGTTCTTGTACTTGAACGCGACGCGGCCCGCGATCATGTCGTTGCCCGCGTTCAGGAAGCCGCCCGCTTCGTAATAGTCATAGTTGCCGTAGCCACCCGAGAGCTCGGCCGAGAAGCCGGGCTTGGGCTTGGCCGAAACCATCGAGATCGCGCCCACGGTCGAGGCAGTGCCGAACAGGGTCGCCTGCGGGCCCTTGACGACCTCGATGCGCTCCATGTCGTAGATGCCCTGGTAGGCCCCGCGCGAACGCGAGATGTCGACGCCGTTGTAGTAGAGCGTGACGCGCGCGGCGTCCTGCGCCGAGCCGCTGTCCGAAGTGATGCCGCGGATCACGATGCCCGGGTTGTTGGCGCTCTGCTCCTGGATGTTGAGGCCGGGAACGTAGGCGGAAAGCTCGTCCAGCTCGGAGACGCCGATTTCCTCCATGCGCTCGCCCGAAAGCGCGCTGAGGGTCACGGGCACGTCTGCGGCGCGCTGCTCGAACTTCTGCGTCGTGACGATGATCGCGCCCTCGTCAGTGGGCGCAGCGTCGTCTGCCGCGTATGCCAGGTTCGAGAAGGCCAGGAACGAGGAGCCGGCGGCGAGGCCCGCGAGGATCGTGCGGATATTCAAGTTGTACCCCTGCTTTGGAATTTGCGTCCCGGCATCGGGCCGCTCGCAGGGCTCCTAGACCCGGAATATTACCGATCAAGGTCCTCGGGGTGAAACTATGATGTCCGCTCGATGACAGCGATCTGACGAAATCCGTGTCGAGGCGGTGCAATGCCCGCGGCGGCACCGCCCGATCGTGGTATCGTCAGACACAGAATTGCAGGCTGTCAGGGTGACGCCCCGCGCCGTAGCGCTCCTCGATTCGCCAATCGAGCGTTTCGGCGAGCGCGGCATTGCGCCGCATGGTCGAGCGGCCCAGTTCGCCGATGTCCAGTTCCTCGACAAGCTCGACGCCGCAGCTCTGCGCGTCGACCCAGCGCACCCGGCCTCGGTGTTCGCGCAGCTTGTGACCTTTGCCCTGCGCACCGGCGGCCTGCGTGAGCGTGATGGTGATGGCCGCGCCGGGGCGGGGCAGGGGATCGTGCGCGGCGATACACATGCCGGTGCGCGAGACATTGCGCACGATCACGTCCTGCTCGGGCACCCCTCTGCCACGCATCGTCGCGCCGATCAGCGTGCGACGTCGCGGCGCGCGGGGCGGATGAAGGTCACCGCTGCGTCGTCCTTCGCGTTCGCGCAAGTGCGCCGCGTCGCCGGACCTGTCGTGCGAGGTCGCGACGAAGGGTTCTTCTGGTCCCGCGCGGTTGTGCATGCTCGCCATGGTCTCGCTCCTCCTCGGCTCCGCCGTGGCGGGCCTTCTCTCGTGCTCTCTTGCAGGTAGTGCCGCGATGGGACGTGGCACGCCGGGGATCATGCAGCTGGAAACTGTCTTTTGTGTCAGGCGATATTGCGGAGCAGCAACTTCCCGCAGGCTTAACGCAGCCCTCTGGGCAATCCCCGGAAAATCGATTGCAACGGGCCTTTTCCGCCTTCGGTGGGCCGCCGGACCTCGGAATCGGCCCCTGCGGCTGGGCTCTGGGCGGTGTTAACGATGCAATCGGCGTAAAAAGGCGTGCTCCGGCAGCGTGCCCCCTTGCCGAGACGCGGAAAATGTTCACATGACACCAGGACATGCTGCGCCAGTACGAACTCGTCGAACGCGTCAAGGAATACGCACCCGAGGCCGATGAGGCCCTGCTCAACCGTGCCTACGTCTATACTGTGCAGAAGCACGGGACGCAGAAGCGGGCGAGTGGCGACCCCTATTTCAGCCATCCGGTCGAGGTCGCTGGCCTGATGACCGAGCTCAAGCTCGATCAGCAGACGATCATTACCGCGCTGCTCCACGATACCGTCGAGGACACGCTTGCCACCGTCGACGAGATCGAGAAGCTGTTCGGGGCCGACGTCGCGCGACTGGTCGACGGCGTCACCAAGCTCTCGAAGATCGAGGTGATGACCGAGAACGAGCGCGCGGCGGAGAACCTGCGCAAGTTCCTGCTGGCGATGAGCGAGGACTTGCGCGTGCTGCTCGTCAAGCTCGCCGACCGCCTGCACAACATGCGCACGCTGCACTTCATCTCGAAGCCCGAGAAGCGCCAGCGTATCGCGCGCGAAACCATGGATATCTACGCCCCGCTGGCCGAGCGGGTGGGCATGTACGAATACATGCGCGAGATGCAGTTGCTCGCCTTCGAACAGCTCGAGCCCGAGGGCTATGCCACGATAACCGGGCGCCTCGCGCAGATCCGCAGCCAGGAAGGCGGGCAGGTCGACGCGATCGCGCTCGCCATCAAGCAGGCGCTGGCCGAGGCGGGGGTGAGCGTCGAGGTCACGGGGCGCGAGAAGCACCCCTATTCGATCTGGCGCAAGATGAACGAGCGCCACGTCTCTTTCGAGCAGATCACCGACATCATGGCGTTCCGGGTGCTTACCGATAATGCCGACGACTGCTATCGCGCGCTCGGCGTGCTGCACCGCCACTGGCAGATGATCCCCGGGCGCTTCAAGGACTACCTCTCGACGCCCAAGTCGAACGGCTACCAGTCGCTCCACACCGCGCTCATCTACGAGAATTCGATGCGCATGGAAGTGCAGATCCGCACCAGGGAGATGCACCGGCTCAACGAGTTCGGCCTCGCCGCGCACTGGGCCTACAAGCAGGGTGGCTCGCGGCCCGACGGGCAGGTCGGCTGGCTGCGCGACCTGATCGAGATCGTCGACACCACGCACGACGCCGAGGAACTGCTCGAGAACACCAAGCTCGCGATCTATCAGGACCGCATTTTCGCCTTCACGCCCAAGGGTGCGCTGCACCAGTTGCCGAAGGGTTCGACCGCGGTCGACTTCGCCTATGCGGTGCACACCGATCTCGGACACACCGCGGTGGGCGCCAAGATCAACGGGCGCCACGTGCCGCTGCGCACCCGGCTCAACAACGGCGACGTGATCGAGGTGATCAAGAGCGAGGGTGCCGAACCCCAGCTCTCCTGGCTCGGTTTCGTGATCACCGGCAAGGCCCGCGCCGCGATCCGCCGTGCGGTGCGCGCCAAGGAGCGCGCCGAGGTCGCCGAGATCGGCTCCAAGCTGTTCGACGAGATCGCCAGCCGGCTGCCCCAGCGCATCGGCAAGAAGGCCGTTTCCGCAGCGACCGAACGACTGGGCATGCGCGACGAGGAAGACTTCATGTTCGCGATCGGCGCCGCGCAGCTCAGCGACCGCGAAGTGATGGAAGCGCTGGTTCCCGGCAGCACCGCGATGATGCCCGAGGACCCGGACTGGACGCGCACTGAGAAGGCGATCTCGATCAAGGGGCTGACGCCGGGCATGGGCTTCGAACTGGCCAAGTGCTGCCACCCGGTTCCGGGTGATCGCATCGTCGGTCTGCGTCGTCCCGATCACAAGGTCGAGGTTCACACCATCGATTGCCTGACGCTCGCAAACGGTGTCGATGCCGACTGGCTCGACCTGTCCTGGGGGTCGCGCACCACCGGCGCGACCGGACGGCTGCGTCTCGTGCTCTACAACCGTCCGGGCACGTTGGCCGAAGTGACGCAGGTCTTCGCCAGCGCCCATGCCAACGTGGCCTCGCTCAACATGGTCCAGCGCGACGATCCCTTCGGCACCTACGAAGTGGAACTCGAAGTGGCCGACCTCGCTCACCTCACCCGCATCATCGCCGCCTTGCGGGCCAGTGCGGCGATCACCGACGCCGAGCGTATCTGAGCCTAGAAGCTGATTTCAAGGTGGACTTCGTCACCCTCGGCGAGCCCTTGCGCCTTGCGTACCGAGGCCTTGACCGGGAGCAGCCAGCCGCCCTCTGCCTTGCTGGGAAAGACCGAGGTGGCAAAGCGGGTTTCGCCGATGCGCACACGCACTTTCAGCGATCCGAAGCCGCGCGAGAGGCCTTCCAGCCTTCGCATCGCAGCCGTTGCACTCAGCGTCTCGGCACTCTCACCGGTGATGGAGACGAAGAACCAGTTTCCGCCATTGGCACCGCCGGTCCAGCGCCACAAGCGGGCTGAATGCGTCAGCCTCTCGGTCACGGTGAGCCGCCTATGAGGATGCCTGGCGGATCGGTACGGGCACGTTGCAGATGTCGACGCCGCCCGCGGGGACGTCGTAGAAGCCGTCCTTGCGGTTGGCCCGCGAGGCCCGGTAGCGCGCGAAACTCGCACTGTCTGTTGCGAGGTATTCGAAACCGGGAAGGTTGGCGACTTCGTTGCCCAGCTGCACCGAGAGGATCGGCGTGCGATCCGCCTCGCTGGTGTAGAAGCCCATGATGCCGGGGCCGCGCGGCAGCGAGGAGAGGTGCTCCATGCCTGCGATCACCCTGCCCACGACCGCGATGTTACGGTCGAGCTGGCGCGGGGCCTGACCGATCACGGCATAGAGTTCCGCGCCGGTTCCCGTGTCCGGCGACATGCTGCGCCCGACACCGACAGTGCCATAGCAGTGAATGGGCCAGGAGGCCTTTTCGTCTCCGGCGATCGGCCAGCCTGCGACGAAGCCGGTACGTGCGGCATAGGCATCGGCATTGGCGCCATTGACGTCTTCGGGCAGCGCGCTGGCGGCGGCGGTATAGTCACCGGGCGCAAGGACTTCCAGGCGACCGGGCAAGGGCTTGGCGCGGGCCGTGTCGCCGTTGGTATCGGGCGCCTCGTCTTCGGAATTGGGATCGCCCCACTGCACGACGTAGTTGTCCTGGACGCGCACCACCGCGATGCCGTCGTACCAGCGCGCGGCAACCAGCTTGCGCATGTTTTCGGTCCAGCCTTGCGAGAAGGGCGCAGGGATAAGCTGGATCACCACTCGGCGCGCCTTCCCGGCTGCATCGGGGGCAAGATCCATGACCATCAGGTCAGCCGGATCAATCGGTTTCCAGTCGGAAGCCGGTGCCGCCGCGACGACGCCATTGGGCGTGACCGCGGCTTCTTGTGCATGGAGGCCGAGCGGAAGCAGCGGGCCGGCGAGCAGGGCGGGCAGCAAGCCCTTCGAGAAAATGCGCATGGCGCGACGATGGCACGATCTCCCCGCTTGCGAAAGCCATCAGTACCCGCTAGGGGCACGCGCTCACCAGCGATGCGGAGCGGTGGCCGAGTGGTCGAAGGCGCACGCCTGGAAAGTGTGTATACGGTAACCCCGTATCGAGGGTTCGAATCCCTCCCGCTCCGCCATTTCCCTGATCGTCGATGTTCGCGATTGTCCGCTAAAGGGCAGATTTACGCGGTTTTTAGCCTGAAGGTGCTCGGGGGCATTCGGCGCTGAGCGGGGGTAACCGCGACCTCCTTTTAGGGTCGGGCTTAGGGTCGTCCCCGCTCAGGCCGGCTATGTTGGAGCCGTCAGTCTGCCGTCGAGTTCTGGCTGATCAGGTAGTCCGACCACAGCTCCATCAGCTTACGCCGCTTTTCGAGTGCGTCGCCCCGGCGGTAGGCGCGCTCGACTTCGTTGCCGACTTCATGTGCCAGCGCCATCTCTGCGATCTCGCGGGGGACTTCAGTGCATTCACCGCACCAATCACGAAACGACGAGCGAAAGCCGTGCACGGTCACGTCCGAGATTTCCATGCGGCGTAGCAGCATCAGCATAGCCATATCTGAGAACGGCTTCTCGTTCGATTGGCCGGGGAACAGATATGTCGCATGGCTGTGGAGGGATTCGAGCAGATCGATTACCTGCGGGGTCAGGGGAATACGATGTTCCTTGCCCGCCTTCATGCGTTCGGCTGGGATAGTCCACACTCGCCCCTCGATGTCGAACTCACTCCACGTAGCGTTGAGTACCTCCGACGTCCGCGTGGCGGTGTGGATCAGCAGTTCCAATGCTCTTGCGGCAGCGCCTGCCCGGCACTGCAAGTCAGCCAGGAACTTTGGCAACGTGGCATATGACATCGCCGGCTGGTGGCGCTTTGGCCCCTTCCGCTGCTTGCCAAGCACGTGTTCAAGGTTTCCTCGCCAGGTCGCGGGGTTATGTCCCGTTCGCAGACCAAGGACGGTGGCGGCACCGAGAACCCGTTCGATCCGTCCACGCACACGCTTCGCGGTCTCAGGCTTCGTGTGCCAGATGGGCTTAAGGATATTCTGCACGGCGCTGACCTCGATTTTATCAACGGGTGTGTCCCAGATTGCCTTCGCGTAGGTGCGCAAGGTGTTGCGCCACTGCTGCCGGTGCTTGGGGTTTTTCCACCCAGCTTCTTGATTGGCGATGTAGTCGAGTGCGACAGTTCCGAACGTGTTTGGTTGGTTCTGCGCTGCAACGGTTGGCTTGGCCACAATCGGATTCACACCACGCCTGACCATCGTGTAAGCCTCGTGGCGCTTGGCTCGAGCTTCTTGGAGACTGACTTCGGGATACGGCCCAAGACCCTTCTGTCGGCGCCGACCCTCAAAGCTGAAGATGTAAGTCCACCGCTTGGTGCCGGTCTTGCCGACCTCAAGGTAAAGGCGTTCGCCATCGGGATGAAGTCCAGGCTCCGACAGGCTCTTCACTTTCGCGGCCGTGAGGATATTTGTTTTGCGAGCCACTGTCAGTCTGCCGAGATCTTGTCGTTGACAGGAAGTGTGCCCTCGCGAATGTCGTTGGCTGCGCAAGAACACTTCCGGTGTTGGTGCGGAAGCCGTCGCGCATCGCTCAGCTTCGCAAATGGCGACATGCCGAACACAATGATGTCGAAGTCGCTGTCGAGCGAGGGCTGCATCGACCAAACCTCGGATCCCCTGAGAAAGATCGCGAGATAGCGTCCTACGTCGCAGTGAAGCGAAGTGGTGTTTGCGCAGGGATGCGCAACGGAGGTGGAGTGTTGCGGGATGGGCATCGTCGTCCTTCCAGTAATGTCGGTGTTCTGGGCGGAATGGCTGCAGACGAACGGCTGAGGGGGCGGAGCAGTGGCTCGACCCACCTCGCAGGGAGCAGCGAGATCAACGATTTGGAGAACAGAATGCGAATTGAGATTGAGAAAGTGAGGGTGCTACGGATCTCTTAGTGCTGGCTTTCCTGAAACCGCATCAGTTCCTTGTGGGGGATGCGTCGGGCGGCTCCAACCGTGATGTAGCGGATCATGTCCGTGCTCATCATGTCGTACATCTTGGTGCGACCGATGCTGAGCAATTCGCAGCACTCGTTGATGGTGTAGAGCTTGGCGGCGTTCAACTTCGTACTCCTTCATGTTGATGAGGAGCTGCCCATCTATGGGCACGATCGGACTTCGCCAAGCACTCTAAGACAGTCTATCCTGG